>NZ_FMAY01000008.1 GCF_900094925.1 Kosakonia oryzendophytica
TCGCCCCAGAGCCACCTGAAGCGCCTCCTTATCCAGCATGGCTTCGGCAAGCAGCTTCTTGAGCCTGGCGTTCTCTTCCTCAAGCGACTTCAGGCGTTTAACCTCGGGCACCTCCATACCGCCATACTTCTTACGCCAGGTGTAAAAGGTTGCGTCAGAAATAGCATGCTTACGGCAAAGCTCACGGGCGGAAATGCCAGCCTCGGCCTCGCGGAGAATACTGATGATCTGTTCGTCAGAAAAACGCTTCTTCATGGGGATGTCCTCACGTTGCTGATGAAGACATTACTAACATCGTCGTGTGTTAATCAATGGGGAGCAGGTCAGCATGACAATGTTTTGATAACGCATGGCTTCTATCCTTGAAAAGGTGTCAGGTTTATAACACGTTTGAAACTTCCGGGTATCGGGGGAACAGTCCCCGTGTAGCCAGAGTCATAAAAATAACCGGCTTCTATCTCCAGGGAGGGGCTGTTGTGGACTGAATTAGGCATAAAAAAGATACAGACCCAATAGGAACATCATCCAAGCCAACCGCCCAATACTCTCCTTTTTTTCGTTCTAAACATATAGTTTACTATCAACCGTATTTTTTACTTTGCACCAAAATAAAAGATTCCCGCTGCCAGCTGCTTTTGCCGCATTACTTTTCCCAGTGGCCGCGACAGAAACGTTTTTACCACCGGGTGTATTTTCATCTGTTACGGTTAAATTAACGGAATAGCTAGCATGGATACCGACACCTTCTATACGTAGGTCAGCGATCTGCGAGAAATAAAAGTTTTTAATTGCCACAATATATCCTTATCAAGGCTGAGTGATGTTCTATATAAAAACACATCGTGATTCTATCCTGATACAGCCCTTTCCTGATGTCAAAATGACATCTCTGTATTTTAAACTGGTTCGCTTATGTCTCCCAATTACGACAGATCATGAACAATCAGCCAGGCTTTACGCGCAATCGTTATAACGTGCCACATTATCGCTCCCTTATAGCGGGGGCCCTGTGAAGGGGCCGTATAGCCTTAAGGCTATATACTCAAGCGCGAATGCTTAATCAATAACCACGAAAGTGCTTTCAGGCTCCGACCCCAAACACTCTGAAGAGGGCGCTTTTGCCTTCGTCTGTCACGGTGACTTCACGGTAGCCAGGCGTTCTGCGTAACCAGCCTTTATGTTCGAAGGCAATCAACAACGATGCGCCAGCATCGCCGCCAAGGTGGAAACGACGCTCGCTCCAGTCCAGGCAAGCGCAGCAGGGTTTGCGCCGGGTACGCGGGTCGAGCGTTACGCCCAGGGCTTCCAGTTTGCGTTTGCCCGGTTCCGTCACGGCACTGCCCTCGTCCGTTACCCAGCCTTCGCGCTGCATAAACTCATAAATGTCGACGGCGATTTCACCGGCAAGGTGATCGTAGCAGGTGCGTGCGCGACGCAGTTCAACCGGAGTGCGGGTCGCCAGCGCACGCCCTCCGCGCATTGACACCCCCATCATATTTTCCAGTAACCCGGCGACATCGCTCCCCGCCAGGCGGTAGTAGCGGTGTCGCCCCTGCGAAACGCAGACCAGCAGGCCATGGCTCAACAACCGGTTCAGATGCGCGCTGGCGGTAGATGCGGAAATATCCGCGACCGAACTCAGCTCGGTTGCAGTCCAAGCCCGCCCGTCCATCAGCGCGCAGAGCATACGCGCCCGCGAAGGGTCGGACATCGCGCTGGCAATACCGGCCAGCGCCTCTTCCAGCGCTGTGCCGCTTTCATGTGAATGCTGTAAACCGGGTAAACTCATTGTGCCTCTGTACTCCAGGGCTGCGTGACCTCACGGGTCAGGGTGTCGTTATCCGTCAGCAGGATCAGGCGGTTAGCATGATCACTGTACTGCACGAGAATATTGATGCCATTTTTCGCGATCGTGCGGGCTATCGCGCCTAACTCACCGGGACGTTCCTGCTTTAGCTTGCGGATCACCGGCTGCGTCACCTGCAGCACCATAAAGCCTGCAGCTGCCAGCACCTGGCGGGCACGTTCCCCCTCCACGACCAGAAAGTGCGCATGACTTTCACGACCGACGGTGAATACGCCGCCACCTTCCAGGCCTACGCCATTTTTGCCAAGTGTTTCACCCAGCATCGCCAGCCCACCGGGCGCATTGTTAAGCATAACGTGAATATCATACATGGCCTGGTTTCCTGCTTTCCGATGAATAGTCACGCAGCACCTGGGCCACACGGATACGGTAAAACGAGAAAATTGCGCGCTGCCCCTCCGCCTGCGCGGCCTGGTGCAGCACATTTTGTTTCCAGGCCAGTACTGCAGCTTCATCACGCCACCACGACAGCGACAAAATCTTGCCTGTGGTGGTCAGGCTTTGAAACCGTTCAATAGCGATAAAACCGTCGATTTCCACCAGTAGCGGCTTTAACTCCGCGGCCAGTTGCAAATAGCGCTCCTGCCCTTCTGCGGCGACATCGGCTTCAAACAGTACAGCAATCATCGGCTCACTCCTTCTGTGTATTTGCCGCCAGTTTACGCAGCCTTCAAAGAAATGCTTCGCTCAGCAACGAAATGTGGTTGCTGGTGTTGCCGGACCCCATCGGGAAGTGATTTAGCTCGCAGAATCCCATGAAACCGGTTGCATGGAGTAATAACCAGGTTAGCATGAAACCGGTTTCACCCAGTTACACCTACTCAGTTTCCGATAATAAAAGGTAAATAAACATGGCCGTTATCAGGGATTACAATAAGTTAGCGAGTGATATCCTCCGGGAGGTGGGTGGCGAAGAGAACATCAGCACCTTCTCCCGCTGCGCCACACGTCTGCGCCTGGTGCTCAACCATACTCCCGCCACCGCGAAAACCCACATCCAGAGCCTGCCCGGCGTCATAGCGGTCGTGGAAAGCGGCGGTCAGTTCCAGGTGGTGATAGGAACGCATGTCGCCGATGTGTTTAACGCCCTGTCAGGTATGGTGAAAGAGAATGAACACGGTGCGCAGCAGCCCAAAACACGCTGGCTGGATGCGGTGATCGCCACCATGTCCGCCGTGTTTGCGCCGATCGTCTATATTCTGGCTGCGGCGGGGATCTTACAGGGCCTGCTGATCCTGCTGGGTCTGGCCGATGCAGAGATCAAAACATCCGGCACTTTCGCGATCCTCAACTTCATGTCGTGGACGCCGTTTGCCTTCCTGCCGGTCTTTATCGCCATCACCGCTGCACGCCATTTTAAATGTAACCCGTTTATCGCCGTGCTCTGCTGCTGCGCGCTGATCAACCCGGAATGGACCGCTATGGCCGGGAAGATCGCCGCCGGCAACGAAGTGAAATTTCTCTTCTTCCCGTTGGCGGAAACGGTCTACACCTCGTCGGTCCTGCCACCATTATTCCTCGTCTGGGCGCTATCCTGGTTTGAACGCCGTGTTGAAAAGTGGCTGCCAGAGGTCATCAGCCCCTTATTCACACCGCTACTCTGTTTTGTGGTGATTGTCCCGCTGACGCTTATCGTGATTGGCCCCATCACCAGTTGGGCGGCGCTGGGCGTCGCGCACGGCTATAACACCCTGTTCCATGCGGCTCCTGCGCTGGCGGCGGCGATTATCGGCGGTGTCTGGCAGGTGATCGTCATTTTCGGTGTGCACTGGGGGATTACCCCGGTGATCATGGCCAACTTCGACACCCAGGGCTATGACTCCTTCCAGGCCTATCAAACCATTGCGGTGATCGGCCAGATGGCAGCAGTCTTTGGCGTATTTATCAAAAGCCGCAATACGCAACTGAAAGCCACCTCCCTGTCTGCGGGCGTCACCGCCATTTTTGGTATTACTGAACCGGCCATTTACGGCGTGACCCTGCGCTTTAAAAAACCGTTTATCTGCGGCTGCATTGGCGGCGCGATCGGTGCGGTGGTGGCCAGTCTGTTTGGTAGCCTCTATTACGCCTATGCCGCGCTGCCGGGCCTGTTTACGCTGGTGAATGCCATCAGCCCCGATGCGCCAATGTCGTTTATTGGCGAGCTGGCAGGCGCAGGAACCGCCATTGTGCTGACCATTGTGATGGTGCAATTCGTTGGCTTTGACGATCCGATCGAAGAGACGACGCCAGACGAAAAAACCCCGGTGCTGAAAGTTGGCGCCATGCAGATGCTTAGCCCGATCAAAGGTGAAGTGATTGCGCTGGAAAGTGTGGCGGATGAAGCCTTTGCCGGCAAAGCGCTGGGCGACGGCATTGCCATTATTCCGCACGAAGGTAAAGTGGTGGCCCCGTGTGATGCACAGGTCGCAACATTGATCGACTCTCATCACGCCGTGGGACTGATATGTGATAATGGTGCGGAATTACTGATCCATGTCGGGCTCAATACCGTTAATTTGCAAGGACGGCATTTTACCCCGCGGGTAAAAGAAGGCGACAGAGTTGCAGCGGGCGACACGCTGCTGGAATTCGACAAACAGCGCATTGAGCAGGAAGGCTACGACCTGACAACCCCGGTGCTGGTAGTGAACAGCGATGAATTCACCCTGACCCGCCATCAGTCACAGGGCACGGTCACCGTGGGGGAGCCGCTGATGTCGCTGGGCTAATCATAACAAGAGTGAGGTTGAATTATGGTAACGATACTGGATGTCGCCAGACTGGCTGGCGTATCAAAAGCGACAGTATCGCGGGCGCTGAACGGTAAAGTCTTTGTGCGAGAGGAAGTGAAAGCCCGTATTTTTCAGGCGATTGCCGATACTGGCTATCGACCGAATCAGTTGGCCCGTAACCTTGCCAATAATAAGACTAACTCAATAGGACTGGTGATCACCAACGGGCTGTATAACGGCCCGTTCTTCGCCAGCATGATTTACCACGCCGCAACCAGCAGCGAGAGCTTTAGCCGTCAACTGGTGCTGGCGGACGGCAAGCACAGTGCGCAGGAAGAGCGCGATGCCATTAACCTGCTGCTGTCGCTACGTTGCGAAGGCATCATGATCTACCCCAAGTACCTTTCTGTGGATGAGCTCGATGAGATTATCGATCACAACACGACGCCGATCGTGGTGATCAACCGTGAACTTCCCCGCCATCGCAGCCAGTGTGTCTTTGTCGATCATCAACAAAATTGTGAAACAATGATGGCGCATCTGCTGGCGCAAGGTCACAGGCGTATTGCCTTTGTGGCGGGTTCGGAGGGATCGCCGACGGGCGAAAGCCGTTTCGCGGGTTATTGTCATGCCCTGCGCAAGGCAGGCATTGAACCTGATCCGCAACTGCACGTGCGTGGTAGTTGGAGTATCGACAGTGGATATCAGGCGGCGCAGCAGTTGCTGGCGCGCAACGTGCCGTTTACCTGCATCCTGGCGGCGAATGATGATATGGCGATTGGCGTGGCGAAAGCCTGTCAGGAGGCCGGATTACGGCTACCGCAGGATGTTTCTCTGGCGGGGTTTGACGATTCGGTCATTGGTCAGTACTACAACCCCTCGTTAACCACGATTCATGTGCCCATGGATGAAATGATCCGCAATGCCGTCGGGATGCTGCTGCAACCGGACGCGCAAACCCTTAATGCCCATCAGGGCGAACTGGTTTGCCGGGAGTCGGTGGCGAGTGCTAAAAAGGCCCGGTAAACTGCTGAGGTATCGCGAAAGATTTCAGGATACCTCAGCCGTAAAGTCTGTTTTTTTATTGAGCCAAAGAGATATTCCCTTGAGCCCCAGCGGCAAGAGTGAAATCCGCAGTGATAAGGTGTAGCCCTTTTTCGACGGAACTCACCTCCCATGTGATGGAGTAGCGTGTCCCGGCGTTGAAGGTAGCGTCAAATAACGGCAGGCATGCACCCTGCTCTATATAGAGGGGATGATGATAAAACCGCGTGAATATCGGATCGTGGTCCTTACTGTAGATAACCGCCCCTGTCATTTTTTCTCCCGGTTTCATTATTGACAAAGCACAGACGGCATTGTTGTTAATGACTACCGTGGTCGCAGTACGCGGCACCATCCTGTCTCCGGAACCCGGGCATCCAGCGAGTAAAAAGAGCGTTGCCAGCAGAATGCTTTTCTTCTCCATCAGCCCTTCCCGTAACCCTTTTTTCGTTGCGTTCTCAAGTCGAGAATAATCATTCGCTGCCCTGCTAAAAAAGTCCCCTCATTTCATACGAACGGAGAATGCACTGAGGCATTCTCCGTTTGTTTTTACCAAAAACACACCTGACCTTTCTCTCGCTATCCTGCAGCGATAAACCAGCTATTCTTCCGCTATGCGCCGATACCGTTCAGTTTTTCCAGCGCTTCTGGCGGCAGCGTTATCTTCGCGCTCGCCAGGTTTTCCTGTAAATGCTGCGGCGAGGACGTACCGGGGATCAGCAGAATATTCGGTGAACGCTGCAGCAGCCACGCCAGCGCGATCTGCATCGGCGTTGCGCCAAGGGATTGCGCCACTTCATTCAACTCACCGGCCTGCAATGGCGTAAAACCGCCCAGCGGGAAGAATGGCACAAACGCAATGCCCTGCTCGTTAAGGGAATCGATCAACGCATCGTCCGCCCGGTTTGCCACGTTATAAAGGTTTTGCACGCAGGCCACAGGGGTCATCTTCTGCGCATCCGCCACCTGTTTCGCCGTCACATTGCTCAGGCCGATATGGCGGATCAGGCCACGCTCTTTCAGCGAGATCAAGGTTTCCAGCGGCGCTTCCAGCGAACCCTCTTCCGGGCCATGAACACCAAACATCGAGCGCAGATTCACGACCTCTATCACCTCCAGACCGAGATTACGCAGATTGTCCTCGACGGCACGGGTCAGTTCTTCCGCACTGAACGCGGGTAGCCAGTTAGCTTTATCATCGCGGCGAGCCCCGACTTTGGTGACGATACAGAGATCATCCGGGTAGGGATGCAGCGCCTGCTTAATCAATTTGTTGGTAACGTGGGGGCCATAAAAATCGCTGGTGTCGATATGGCGAACGCCGGCGGCAATCACATCACGCAACACCTGAAGCGCTTTCGCTTCATCGGCTGGCGGGCCAAACACGCCAGGACCAGCAAGCTGCATTGCGCCGTAACCCAGGCGACCAACCTGACGATCGCCAAGACGATAAGTAAGTGTGGGTTGAGACATGGAATACCTCCTGTGCATAAAGTAAACAGATTGTAGGAGCATTGCGGCTGTGCAACAATCTGCTGAAATTCACACACAGTGTACGGATTGTCGAACAATGAAGCTGGATTTTGCCCTGCTGAACGCCATTGTGGCGGTCGCCAATGCCGGCGGCTTTCGCGAAGCCGCTCGCATCACCGGCTCTAACCCTTCCCGCCTGAGCGACGCCGTCCGCCGCGCCGAGCAACAACTGGGGGTACGGCTCTTTAACCGCACCACGCGCACCGTCGCCCTGACTGAAGCGGGCAAAATGTTAATTGAGCGCCTGCAACCTGTCATGTCCGAAGTGGATGCAGCACTGGACGCCATCAACCGCTATCGAACGACACCCAGCGGCACCTTACGGCTGAATGTGCCGGTCAGCGCCACACGCCTGGTGCTACCGGCCATCGTGCCGGATTTCCTCGCGCGCTACCCTGATATTCGCCTGGAAATTATTGCGGAAAGCAATGTACTGGATATCTTTCGCGACAGCTGCGATGCGGGTATCCGCTACGACGAATGTCTGGAGCAGGATATGGTCGCGCTGCCCATCGGCCCGCGTCGCCAGCGCTTTGCAGCAGCCGCCTCTGCGGCTTATCTGCAGCAGCATGGTTGCCCTGAGCACCCTCGGGATCTCGTGCATCACAACTGTATTCGCGGGCGTTACGCCAGTGGTGTAATGGCCGAGTGGGAGTTTAGCGGCGAAGCAGAGCCGTTTCGCGTACAGGTGAACGGTTCGCTGGTGGTCAGCATTGGTGGCGCGATGGATTTGGCGGTACAAAGCGCTATCGCGGGTAGCGGCGTGGTCTATCTTTTTGAAGAGTGGCTGCGCCCCTCGCTGGAAAACGGTGCGCTGATCCCGATTCTTGAACCCTGGTGGTTGTCCTTTAACGGCCCTTATCTCTACTATAATTCCAGGCGGCTGATCCCCGCTCCGCTCCAGGCGTTTATTGATTTCGTCCGCACAATGGGGCAAGCCACGGATATATAACGTTATGGCAACGCAAGCGCGATAAGTAATGTCTACACTTAAAAAGACTACCTTCAGCGAGGGACTAACTATGATATTCCCGGCCATGCCAATAAATGAAAATGAGCGGCTTAATTCGCTGTACATGATGGATTTGCTGGATAAAAAGGACGATGAGCGTTTTGACCGACTCACCAGAATGGCGAAAAACACCTTCGATGTGCCGATAGCGATCATCAGCCTGCTTGATCGTGAACGCCAATGGCTGCTGTCCCACGTCGGCATTGATGCTGACGAAACGCCGCGTAACGTATCGTTTTGCGCGCACGCCATTCTTGAAGAGGGTGCACTTATCGTCAAAGACACGCTCGCTGATCCGCGTTTTGCCAAAAATCCGCATGTCACCGGCGACCCGTGGGTACGTTTTTATGCCGGTTGCCCGGTGCGGCTGCCGGACGGCGCCATCGCAGGCACCATCTGTATTGTCGATACCTATCCCCGCCCGTTCTCCTCATCTGAAATTGACACGCTGCTTGATTTTGCCGCTCTCGTCGAAGATGAGTTTTTAATACTCAGTATGGCGATGACCGATAATCTCACCGGCATGCAAAATAGCCGGGGTTTTTACCGCAGCGGCGAGAAACGGTTTGCCGGGTTAAAAGAGCACAACAAAGGGTGCACCCTGCTCTATTTCAGCATCGATAATCTGAAACCCATCAATGAGCTGCTGGGGAATAAAGAGGGCGATGCGGTGGTGAAAAACTTCGCTAGCAACCTGACAAAATGCCTCAAAGATCACGATATTGTCGCGCGACTCGGCGGCGGTGAATTTGCGGTATTACTGGGGGATACGACAACCAATAGTGCGGATGCGTTTTTGCTCGATCTGCAATCCCGGATGGATGCCCAGGACGAGATGTCAGGCAAAAATTATCACATCAACTATTCCTACGGCATGGTTGAAAATGAGGGTAATAAATACGCCTCGCTCCGCGAGATGCTGGATGACTGCGACAAAGTAATGCACACGGAAAAACGCCGTCGCTAATCTGAAACGCTGCGCCGGGTTCACCGGCGCACATTTAGAGCGGCTCGAAACCGCCTTTGCCTTCCCAGCCCGCCAGTCGCTGGTAAATGGTTTCAACTGCCGCCATCACCGGTGGCGTCATCGGGTAATAAAAACCGACAATATCCGGCTGGATACCCAGAAAAATCACCTCATCAATGTCCTCTTTCAACTGATCGATAAGGTAGTTCAACGGCATATTGTGGGTGGTCATCAGGAACATTTCAGCAATGTCATCCGGATCCACCACGCGGATTTCGCCAGGGTTCAGCCCCATATCGGTGGCATCCACGATCAGCAACCGCGACGGGCGCAATTCACGGATGGCCACAACATCGTTTTCCGGTGCGCTGCCGCCGTCAATCACCTTCCAGTTTCCCGGTGGGTTTACCGCACACATCTCAGCGAGCAGCGGGCCTGCGCCATCGTCGCCCATCATGCTATTTCCCACGCACAACAACACGTCAGTCACGTAGTCTCCTTACCATCAAATAGATGGCGCTCTCCAGATGAATATCATGCAACATGGACAGCAGCGCCTTGCTCCATGCCTGTTGCTGCGCATTTTGCCGCGCCTGCGCCTGATCAAACGCCTTCGCCAGCAGCATAACGTGACTGCTCTCAATCACGATTTCACCGTAACGCGGCACACCTTCCATTTTGCGCCGCGCTTCGCTCCCCGTCTCCAGCGTAGCGATCCACGCCAGATAGTCTTCCCACGGGCAGGTCAGCGCCGTCTCCAGACAGTCGATCACCCCGAGATGGTGGCCAATAGCCAGACTGTAGTAGACCACCTGTTGCGCCTGCTGTGGAGCGTTGTCGTTCTCATCAACAAACTTACGCCGTAACTGGCTAAAGACCACCGACTCGCCCATCAGATTTTCGCCTCCAGCACCACCTGGTTGAGATGGCTGACAATCTCGGTAAGGCGCGGATCGTTCTCCTGCGCCAGCCAGCGCACCACTTCATGCTCACCGACACTGCGTAACCGCAGGTAATCGTCTGCAATCTGCCGACCATAGCGGTAACCGGCCAGACGGCGCGCCGTGCGATCCACTTTCACGCGCAATGGCTGAACCATCGCCGGGTGGAGAATTTCCGCCGGTTGGTCGTCCTGCTCGCCAGGCGTGCGGGCGTGAATTTTCTGCTCCAACAGCCCCAGCGCCATGGCGAAACCATACAGTGTGGCCGCGGGCGTCGGCGGACAACCGGGAATATACACATCCACCGGGACGATTTGATCGGTTCCGCCCCAGACGCAGTACAGGTCGTGGAAGATACCACCGCTGTTGCCGCACGCGCCGTAAGAGATACAGATTTTGGGATCCGGCGCAGATTGCCAGGCACGCAGCGCCGGTGAGCGCATAGCGCGGGTTACCGCTCCGGTAAACAGCAGAATGTCGGCATGACGCGGCGACGGCACCACTTTGATGCCAAAACGTTCCGCATCAAACAGGGGAGAAAGCGTCGCAAAAATCTCGATTTCGCAGCCGTTACAACCGCCGCAGTCAACGCGATAAACGTAGGCGGAGCGTTTGATTTTATTCAGCAGTGACGCTTTCATGCTGGCGATGGACTCGTCCACCGTCATCGGTACCGGAATCCCCTCCGCATCGCGCGGTCCTAATAGCTGGCTCATTAGCTGGCCTCTCTCATATGGCGGGTCAAATCAATGCGATCGGAAGGCACCAGGCACTTCTGCCGCTTGCAGTCCGGGCAGGTTTCAAACGTGGCGCGGTGCTGCTCGGCGCGGCTGTCGCCGTTATGCGCCAGCAGTGCAATGGCGTAATCGATCTCTTTTTGCACCGCGAAAGGCCGGGCGCACTCACGACACTGGCACAGTTCAAAACGCGACTGCTGTAAAAAATCGGTCTTACTCCAGACCGCCAGTTCGTATTCCTGCGACAGTGCGATCGCCGCCGTCGGGCACACCTCTTCACAGCGACCGCAGAAGATGCAGCGCCCAAGGTTGAACTGCCACGCCAGCTCGCCCGTGGCGAGGTCAGTTTCTACGGTAAGCGCGTTTGACGGACAGGCATTCACACATGCCGCACAGCCAATACACTGCTGAGGATTGTGCTGCGGTTTGCCGCGAAAGTTCTTATCCACCGGCATTGGCGACAGCGGATAAGCGGTGGTCGCGGTGCCGGTTTTGATCACTTTTTTAATAAAGGTAAACATGGTTGCTCCACTGCGGTGTATTCATTTTTCCTCCCCTTCAGGAACGGAATCCCCTCACCCCGCCCCTCTCCCCGGAGGGGAGAGGGAGAAAAGCACTTGCCCCCCCCACTCCCCAAAGAAGACAGGCAGGAAGAGAATCCCCTCACCCCGGCCCTCTCCCCGGAGGAGAGAGGGAGAAAAGCACCTGCTTCACTCCACTCCCCGGAGGGGAAAGGGAGAAAGGCAGTTGCCTCACCCCACGTCTCTCCCTAAGGAGAGCAATGCCCGGCCCCCCTTTAAACAGACGGCGGAGGGGCGATCCCCTCTCCCTTTCAGGGAGAGGGTTAGGGTGAGGGTCAAAAAACAGAACCTATTTCAACGGCGAGTTCTTACGCTCAACCCCGTAACGTTCCAGCTCTTTGTACGCCACCACTTTGCTTTTCTTCTTGCGAACATCCACCACCGTCATCCGGTCGGTACAGGAGTAGCAAGGGTCGAGGCTACCAATAATCAGCGGCGCGTCGGACACGGTATTACCGCGCAGCATATAGCGCAGCGTCGGCCAGTTGGCGTAGGTCGCTGCACGGCAGCGCCAGCGGTAAAGCTTCTGGTTGTCGCCGGTCATACTCCAGTGAATGTCGTCGCCACGCGGCGCTTCAGCAAAGCCCAGCGCAAAACGGTGCGGAATATAGGTAAACCCTTCCACCATCAGCGGGCCACCGGGCAGGTTATCCAGACCGTAATCAATCATGTTCAGCGCGCTGAGTACTTCGTTAATTCGCACTTTCAGGCGCGAAATGACATCGCACCCCTGCTCGCTGTGCACGGTCATCGGCAGCAGACCATAACCCACAAACGGATGATCGGCGCGGGTGTCGCGGGCGTGGCCGCTGGCGCGCACCATCGGCCCCACGTTACTGAAATCGCGGGCGATCTGGGGATCGAGGCGACCAATACCCACGGTGCGCTGCTCGATATTCGGCGTACTCATCAGCACATCCACCAGTTCGATCACATCACGGCGCATCTGCTGGGCCAACTGGCGCGTCTGCACCATGTCCTCTTTCAGCATGTCGCGACGGATACCGCCAATCAGGTTGAGGCCATAGGTTTTACGCGCGCCGGTCAGGATTTCCGCCATCTTCATTGAGGCTTCGCGCACGCGGAAGAATTGCATAAACCCGGAGTCGAAGCCCACAAAGTGGCAGGCAAGCCCAAGGTTCAACAGGTGCGAGTGCAGACGTTCCACCTCCAGCAAAATGGCGCGGATCATCTGCGCGCGCTCCGGCACCACGATACCCATCGCGTTCTCGACCGACGTGGTGTAAGCGGTGCTGTGGGCAAAGCCGCAAATCCCGCACACCCTGTCAGAAAGGAAGGTAACTTCGTTGTAGCCCATGCGGGTTTCCGCCAGTTTTTCCATACCACGGTGGACATAGAACAGGCGGTAATCCGCATCAACAATGTTTTCGCCGTCGACAAACAGGCGGAAATGGCCAGGTTCGTCAGAGGTGACATGTAACGGGCCAATCGGCACTACGTTGTTTTTCTTATCACCCAGTTCGTTAATAAACTGATAGGTTTCGGCATCGGTGGTCGGTGCCGGACGCTGACGGTAATCCATACTGTCTTTACGCAGCGGGTAGAGTTCATCCGGCCAGTCATCCGGCAGCACCAGTCGGCGCTCATCCGGTAAACCGACCGGCATCAAACCGTACATATCGCGCACTTCACGCTCGCCCCACACTGCCGCAGGCACACGCGGTGTGACGGAAGGGTACTCCGGTTTCAGCGCGTCGACTTCCACACGCACGGTGATCCAGCACTTCACGCCCTGCTCCATCGACAGCACATAATAGACAGCGTAATGGCCGTTCAGCTTGCGTTCATCGTTGCCAAACAGCACGGAGAGCCAGCCCCCCTGCTGGTAATACAGAAACTCCACGACCTCTGGCAGATAGTTCACTTTCACTGTGACAGTAAGCTGGTCTTTGGTCTGCCAGGCTTCATCCAGCACCACACCGGGAAATTTCTCGTGCAGGGCGGCGAGATAGTGTTGACCGATTTTTTCTTCAGACATGCATAAACTCTCTTAATACGTCGCCAGTAAGGAGACGAACGCTAAAAAGGCGACGCCAAACCCGGCCCAGGTCACACGTGACGTGGCAAGGAAGCGCAAACGCGCCATGCTGTTTTCAAACAGCGCAATCACCAGGACGCCCACAATCCATTTCGCCAGCGCCACCACCACCGCCAGCAACAGACCTGCGGTGCTGAAATCGCTCATCTGCCCCCAGGGGAGAAAAACGCCGACAAACATTTGCAGCACCACCAGCTGTTTCAGACTGATGCCCCACTTCAGTACGGCAAAACCGCTGCCGCTGTATTCCGACAACGGCCCTTCCTGCAACTCTTGCTCCGCTTCCGCGAGGTCAAAAGGCAGCTTGCCCATCTCGATAAAGGTGGCGAAAGCACAGGCGCACAGCGCCAGCAACAGCGGAATAGTGTGATGCAGCGGCCAGTGGTAAACGGTAAACGTGATAGTGCTGATATGGGTTGATCCAGCCACCAGTGCCGCAACCCACAGCCCGAGCAGCAGGATCGGCTCCACCAGCACGCCAAGCATCGCTTCACGACTGGCACCCAGCCCGGTAAACGGACTGCCGGTGTCCAGCCCGGCGATAGCGAAAAAGAAGCGGGCAATGGCGAAGAGGTAAATCAACGTGATCAAATCCCCCAGCGCTGGCAGCGGAGACGCAATCGTCACCACCGGCAGCGCCGTGGCGATGGTCAGCATGACGCCGGTCATCACAAACGGCGTCAGGCGAAACACCCAGCCGGAGGCCGCCGGAGCAACGCTCTGCCGACCGAGTAATTTGAACAGGTCGCGGTACTCTTGCAGCACCCCCGGTCCGCGGCGGTTGTGCAACCGCGCACGCGCTACACGACTGATGCCGGAAAGCAGCGGCGCAAACGCAAACAGCACCAGCGCCTGCAGTAAAGCAAACAGAAAACTCATCATCAGGCTCCTCGCGAAATCACCACGACCACCAGCACCGCCAGCTCGATCAGCGCCAGACGACGGAACAGCAGCGGCGCGGCATCGGCACGCCAACCAGGAATGGGCAGCGTCGGCTCCAGCCATTTACGCAGCTTCAGCACCGGGGAAAACGCGGCTTTAACCGGCATAGCAAAACCGTGCGCCGTCACCACCATCGACGCTTCGTGATCGTAACCGCACACCCATGCCGTTCCCCGGCTACGGGCTGGCAGGCGATCGCCTTTGAACAGCATCATCAGCAGCAGCGGCAATAACGGCGTGGCGATCAACAGCAGCGCCATCATCGGCGGTGATACCAGCGTATTCGCGGTTTGCAGCGGCAACGGTACCGCCGCGAACAGGCGCGGCAGCAGCCAGGGCGCAGCAACACCACCCGCTACGCAACACAACGCCAGCCCGGCGACACAGGTCGTCATCAACCACGGAACAGGCTGCGGGTTTTCTGCCTGCGGCGTACGCGGCGCGCCAAGGAAGGTCACACCATAGACTTTTGCCATACACATCACCGCCAGTGCGCCGGTGATGGCCAGACCGACGGCCAGCAGCGGCCCTATCAGTTGCAGAGAAAACGCGCCGCTGGCACTTAAACGGAAGAAGGATTGATAAATCACCCACTCACCGGCAAAACCGTTGAGCGGCGGCAGTGCCGCCATCGCCATCAGCCCCACCAGCATTGCCAGCGAGATAACCGGCATGCGCTTACCGATGCCGCCCAGTTTTTCAATGTCGCGGTAGCCGGTGCCAAACCACAGTGCGCCCGCGCCCAGGAACAGCGTGCTTTTAAACAGGCTGTGATTGAACAGATGGTACAAACCGCCCGTCAGCCCCAGCGCAATCAGCGCCGGTTGCCGTAACGCCAGGCCGGTGACACCTGCGCCAAGGCCGAGCAGGATAATGCCGATGTTCTCCAGCGTGTGGTACGCCAGCAGGCGCTGAATGTTATGCTCCATCAGCGCATACAGCCCGCCGACAAAGGCCGTGACCATGCCAAGCACCAGCAGCAGTACGCCCCACCAGAGCGGTGGCTGACCGCCGAGCAGCGACAGACTGAGAATGCCGAACAGACCGATTTTCATCACCACGGTGGAAAACAGCGCGGCGGCCGGAGCCGGCGCATTAGCATGCGCCTGCGGTGCCCAGGCGTGCAGTGGAATGATCCCCGCCAGCAAACCAAAACCAATCACCCCCAGCAGCCAGATATCGCTGTCGGGTGTTTGCGCACTCAGTAGCAGCAAACTCAGTGTGTGATAGCGTTGCCATAACAGCCAGCAGGCTATCGCCAGCAGCGCCGTGCCCAGGCGTCCCATGGCGAACCACAGCTTGCCAGACTCACTGCAGCCGGTGAGAAATACCGCGCTGAGTGCCATGATCTCCACCATCACCACCAGCGCACCGAAATTCGCCGCACTTACTGCGCATAGCGCAGCGGCCATCAGCAAATTGATCAGCAGACCGTTGGCTTTTACCGCATCGTGGCGATGCCACTGGATGTTATAGAGGCTGGTGAAACCGCCGCACACGCCCAGCGTAATCAGCCAGACCGCACTTAACGGCGTGACCAGCACCTGATACTGGATAAGGGGGATCGTTCCACTGACGGAGTGCCCCCCCAGCAGCGCCATCCCACCTGCCGCCGTTGCCATCACGCAACCTACCGTACCGCCAAGCCCGGCGAGCAGACCGCTGAGCGCTTTCGCCGGTGTAAACAGATACGCCAGCGCCGCCGCGCACACCAGCACCGCGATGGCGTCACTTAACAAAGAGAGGATCGTCATTTCGCACTCCGGTTTTGCGACTGAAACAGCGATAAATCACCGTAGTCAGTGGTAAGGGTAAGTTCGCGTTTGCGTCGGCTGGCGAGGGCAAGATCGCGGTTATTCACCAGGTGCAATGCCTTGGTCGGACACATGCGTACGCAGGCCGGACCTTGCTCATCGAAATGGCAGAGATCGCACTTCACGGCGATAGCCCGCACGCCCGGCACCCAGTCCAGCAGCGAGCTGACGCGCGCAGGCGCTGGCGGTGCGGCGGGCGCTTTTGGCGAGTTGACGTTTGCGGGAATATCCAGCGGGCGGCTACCGGAAAACTCGATAGCGCCAAACGGACAGGCAATCGCGCACAATTTGCAGCTCACGCACAGACTTTCATTAAGCTGCACCGCGCCCTCCACACGGTTAATCGCGTTGACCGGGCAAACGCCCGCGCAGGGCGCATCTTCACAGTGGTGACACTGCTGCGGCGCAGATTCATTTTCGTTACGCATCACACGCAGTCGCGGCATCGCCTGCAACCCCTGCGCGCGGTGCGTCTCGGCGCAGGCGGCTTCACAGGTATGGCAGCCAATACACAGCGAAGCGTCGGCAATTACAAAACGGTTCACCAGCACATCCTCAGGTGATTCACCCACGTTACGGGCGGTCATTTATGACGAAACGTGTCGCTCAAGGTGTCACTTTCGACACTTGTCGACACCCAAACTCAGGCCAGTGCAGGCGCGTGCGCGTTGCGGGCAAGCGCCGTAAGCGTTACCGGCGAGTCTGTCTCCATGGCGGCATAGAGGTTGTTGTAAACGTCGGCGATCGCGTCCAGGTAGTGGTTCAGTACTTTTTCGCGATCGCGGTTGCTGATAACACCATCAATCAGGCCATCGCTGCTGAGCTGCGCCTGAGCAATAACGCGCGGCTCGCCGCCGTCTTTGCCGGCAATGGCGTACTCAATGGTGTGACCGTTAAATCCCCCGACAAGGGTGACAGAGAGTGTGAAGTGTTCGAACAGCACAAAGCAGAGTTGCTGTTCCGGCGCACAGCCGATGGCATGGTGCAATCGTGCTTTGGACAGGGTAATTCCCTGAACCAGCGTATTGCAGTAATGGCGCCACTCTTCCTGCAGACGGTGATGCCGTCCGGCAATGAAGTCCGCCTTTTCGCTAATTTCCCAAATCGTCATGTCAGCTTACCCGGTTAATTGAAACAACGGCGGTAAAGCATCATCCATGCCAAATTTTAATTTCATGATTTTTAAGGAAATTAAGACAAAACCTTCGCCATTTCGACGTGTCATTTCGTCATGTTCGACATCGTCACCGTGACTTTAACCACGCTGGCACTCTTATTGCATTAACGCGGCAAAGTCCTAAGGAGGCGTTATGCACGAAATCACATTATGTCAGCGAGCGCTGGAAGTGATTGAACAACAGGCGCGGGCAAACGGCGCACGTCGGGTGACCGGCGTGTGGTTAAAAGTCGGCGCATTTTCCTGCGTCGAAACCGAAGCTTTAACGTTTTGTTTTGATCTGGTGTGCCGTGGCAGCCTGGCGGAAGGTTGTACACTGCATATCGAAGAACAACAGGCGGAGTGCTGGTGTGAGTCATGCCAGCAGTATGTGACGTTGCTAACCCAGCGCGTGCGCCGCTGTCCACAATGCCACAGCGACCAACTGCACATCGTCGCCGACGACGGAATGCACATTCAGCGACTGGAAATTGAGGAGTAAATAATGTGTACAACATGTGGTTGTCAGGACGGTAACCTTTATATAGAGGGTGATGAACATAACCCGCATTCCGCATTTCGCGGTGCGCCGTTCGCCCCGGCAGATCGTCCGGCGCTAAAAATTACCGGCGTCAAAACTCGCGAATTTAATCCAACCGAGCTGGATAACGGTGACCTGCATTACGGTCATGGCGAAGCTGGCACCCATGCGCCAGGCATGAGCCAGAAACGGATGCTGGAAGTGGAAATCGATGTACTGGATAAAAACAACCGCATCGCCGCCCGCAACCGCGCCCGTTTCGCCGCGCAACAGCAACTGGTGCTGAACCTTGTCTCCAGTCCCGGATCCGGCAAAACCACCCTGCTGACGGAAACCCTCGAACGCCTGAAAACCCGCGTTCCGTGCGCGGTGATCGAAGGGGATCAGCAAACGGTGAACGACGCCGCACGCATCCGCGCGACCGGCACCCCCGCCATTCAGGTGAACACCGGCAAAGGGTGTCATCTTGATGCGCAAATGATTGCCGACGCCGCGCCGCGCCTGCCGCTCGCCCACCAGGGCGTTCTGTTTATCGAAAACGTCGGAAACCTTGTCTGCCCGGCCAGTTTCGATCTGGGTGAGCGCCATAAAGTGGCCGTACTGTCGGTCACCGAAGGGGAAGACAAGCCGCTGAAATACCCGCATATGTTTGCCGCTGCATCGCTGATGCTGCTGAACAAAGTCGACCTGCTGCCGTACCTCAATTTTGATGTCGACAAATGCATCGCTTACGCCCGCGAAGTCAATCCGGATATTGAAATCATCCTTATTTCCGCCACCCACGGCGAAGGCATGGATCGCTGGATCGACTGGCTGGAGACGCAACGATGTGTATAGGCGTACCGGGGCAAATCACGGCCATTAACGGTCTGCAAGCCAAAGTAGACGTCTGCGGTATTCAACGCGATGTGGATCTTACGCTGGTGGGCAGCGAGGATGAAAACGGGCAGCCGCGGCTTGGGCAGTGGGTGCTGGTGCATGTGGGTTTCGCGATGAGCATGATTAACGAAGAAGAAGCCCGGGATACGCTGGCGGCACTGCAAAATATGTTCGACGTTGAACCGGATGTCGGCGCTCTGCTGTTTGGTGAGGAGAAATAATGCGATTTGTCGATGAATACCGCGCCCCGGAGCAGGTGATGCAGCTTATCGCCCATCTGCGTGAACGGGCGGCACATCTCTCTTATACGGCGGCGCGCCCGCTGCGCATTATGGAAGTGTGCGGCGGCCATACCCACGCTATTTTCAAATTTGGCCTCGACCAGCTACTGCCGGAGAATATTGAGTTCATTCATGGTCCCGGCTGCCCGGTGTGCGTCCTGCCGATGGGGCGCATTGATACCTGCGTTGAGATAGCCAGCCACCCGGAAGTGATCTTCTGCACCTTTGGCGACGCGATCCGCGTGCCGGGGAAAAACGGGTCGCTGTTGCAGGCGAAAGCCCGTGGCGCAGATGTGCGCATCGTCTATTCGCCGATGGATGCGCTGGCGCTGGCACAGAACAATCCACAGCGCAAAGTGGTGTTTTTCGGGCTGGGATTCGAAACCACCATGCCTGCCACCGCCATTACGCTCCAGCAGGCGAAAGCCCGCAATGTGGACAATTTTTACTTCTTCTGCCAACACATCACCTTGATCCCCACGCTACGCAGCCTGCTGGAGCAGCCGGATAACGGCATCGACGCTTTCCTTGCCCCCGGCCACGTCAGCATGGTGATCGGCACCGACGCCTATACGTTTATTGCCGATGACTTTCAACGCCCGTTAGTGGTGGCAGGGTTTGAACCGCTTGACCTGCTGCAAGGCGTGATCATGCTGGTTGAACAGAAAATTGCCGCCGCCAGTCGGGTGGAAAACCAGTACCGCCGTGTGGTGCCGGATGCCGGGAACCATCTGGCTCAGGCCGCCATCGCGGATGTGTTTGCCGTCAATGGCGACAGCGAATGGCGCGGTCTGGGGATCATTGGCGAGTCGGGCGTGCACCTGACGGCAGAGTATCAACGTTTCGATGCCGAAGCGCATTTTAGCCCGGCGGTGCAGCAGGTGTACGACGATCCGCGCGCCCGCTGCGGCGATGTGCTGACCGGTCGATGCAAACCGCATCAGTGCCCATTGTTTGGCAACACCTGCAACCCGCAAAGCGCCTTTGGCGCGCTGATGGTCTCGTCGGAAGGCGCGTGCGCCGCCTGGTATCAATACCGTGCTCAGGAGTGTGAAGCATGAAGGAAGTTCAACTCGCCCACGGTAGCGGCGGTCAGGCGATGCAGCAGTTAATCAGCCAGCTGTTTCTGGAAGCCTTCGCCAACCCGTGGCTGGCGGAGCAGGAAGATCAGGCACGGCTGGACCTGGCTGCACTGGCGGCCGGAGGCGACAGACTGGCCTTCTCCACCGACAGCTATGTGATTGACCCGCTCTTTTTCCCCGGCGGTGACATTGGCAAACTGGCGGTCTGCGGCACGGCCAATGATATTGCCGTCAGCGGCGCGACACCGCGCTTCCTCTCCTGCGGTTTTATTCTCGAAGAAGGCCTGCCGATGGAGACGCTGAGAAGCGTGGTTGAAAGCATGGCGGCCACCGCCCGTAGCGCCGACATCGCTATTGTCACCGGCGACACCAAAGTGGTGCAGCGCGGCGCGGCAGACAAACTGTTTATCAACACAGCGGGCATTGGCGCTATTCCCACGACTATCCACTGGGCAGCGCAGTCACTGCAACCGGGCGATGTGTTACTGGCCAGCGGCACGCTGGGGGATCACGGAGCCACCATTCTCAACCTGCGTGAAGGACTGGGGCTGGATGGCGAACTGATCAGCGACTGTGCGGTGCTGACACCCTTGATTGCCACCCTGCGCGATATCCCCGGTGTTAAAGCCCTGCGCGATGCCACACGCGGCGGCGTGAACGCGGTCGCGCACGAGTTTGCCGCCTCATGCGGTTATGGCATTGAACTGAATGAACGGGATTTACCGGTAAAACCGGCAGTGCGCGGCGTGTGCGAACTGCTGGGGCTGGATGCACTCAACTTTGCTAACGAAGGCAAACTGGTGATTGCCGTACAGCGCGAGGCCGCAGAGCAGGCGCTGGCGGCATTGCGTGCCCATCCGTTAGGGCGCGACGCGGCGATGATTGGTGAAGTGGTCGAACGCAAAGGTGTGCGACTGACGGGACTTTACGGCGTAAAACGCCTGCTGGATTTACCCCATGCCGAGCCGCTGCCGCGGATCTGCTAATTTATTATTTTGATATTTTTTTACACCTGCGGGTGTGTTCCTGGATTAGCAAAATGTCGTATACACCGATGAGCGATCTCGGGCAACAAGGGTTGTTCGATATCACGCGGATTTTATTACAGCAGCCGAACCTGGCTGCGTTGAGCGAAGCACTGACCCGTCTGACGCGACAGGCGGCGCTGGCGGACAGCGCTGCCATTGTGTTGTGGCATGCCGACAGCCACCGTGCCAGCCGCTACGTTGTGAATGCTGACGACGACAGCGCCGACTATGACGACCAGGCGTTGCTGGCGAGCGGCCCGGTGCGCCATATTCTCTCGCATCCACAAGCGCTGCACTGCACGGCAGAGATGTTTGCCGACACCTGGCCGCAGCTCATGCAAAGCGGAACCTGGCCTCCTTTTGCCCACTACGCCCTGCTGCCCTTAGCCGCCGAAGGGAAAATTTTTGGCGGCTGCGAGTTTTTTCGCCGTGATGAGCGGGCGTGGAGCGAGAAAGAAGCAGAGCGCCTGCATACGCTGACGCAGATTGTCGCCGTCGTGGTCGAGCAGTTGCAAAGCCGCGAAAATCCCACCCCGGATTACGAATTGCTGTGCCAGGAGCGCGACGATTTCCGCATTCTGGTGGCGATCACCAACGCGGTGCTCTCCCGGCTGCACATGGATGAGCTGGTCAGCGAAGTCGCGAAAGAGATCCACTACTATTTCGGTATTGATGCCATCAGCCTGGTACTGCGCGGTAGCCGCAAGGGCAAACTGACCATCTATTCCACCCACTATCTGGATGAAGCAGACCCCACGCACGAAACGCAGGAAGCTGACGAAGAAGGCACGCTGACCGAACGCGTGTTTCGCAGCAAAGAGATGCTGCTGCTGAACCTGCATGAACGGGACAAACTCGCCCCCTACGAGCGGATGCTGTTTGAAACCTGGGGCAATCAAATCCAGACGCTGTGCCTGCTGCCGCTGATGTCCGGTAAGAATTTACTGGGCGTCTTAAAACTGGCGCAGTGCCAGAAAGAGGTCTTTACCCAGGCCAACCTGAAATTACTGCGCCAGATTGCGGAACGTATCGCCATTGCTGTCGACAACGCACTGGCCTACCAGGAGATCCACCGGCTGAAAGAACGGCTGGTGGATGAGAACCTGGCGCTGACCGAACAGCTTAACAATGTCGACAGTGAGTTTGGCGAAATCATCGGACGCAGCGAGGCGATGTTCAGCGTGCTCAAGCAGGTTGAGATGGTGGCGAAGAGCAACAGCACCGTACTGATCCTCGGCGAAACCGGCACCGGCAAGGAGCTGATCGCCCGCGCAATCCATAATCTCAGCGATCGTAACAGTCGCCGGATGGTGAAAATGAACTGCGCAGCCATGCCCGCCGGGCTGCTGGAAAGCGATCTGTTTGGTCATGAACGTGGCGCATTCACTGGTGCCAGCGCCCAGCGCATCGGTCGATTTGAACTGGCGGACAAAAGTTCGCTGTTTCTTGACGAAGTGGGCGATATGCCGCTGGAGTTGCAGCCCAAGCTGTTGCGTGTGTTGCAGGAGCAGGAGTTTGAGCGGCTCGGCAGCAATAAACTGATCCGGACCGACGTGCGGTTGATCGCCGCCACCAACCGCGATCTGAAAAAAATGGTTGCCGATCGCGAGTTCCGTAGCGATCTCTATTACCGTCTGAATGTGTTTCCGATCCATCTGCCGCCGCTGCGCGAGCGCCCGGAAGATATTCCCCTGTTGGTGAAGGCATTCACCTTTAAGATCGCCCGCAAAATGGGGCGCAATATTGACAGCATTCCGGCGGAGACTTTGCGGGTACTGAGCAATATGGAGTGGCCAGGCAACGTCCGTGAGCTGGAAAACGTGATTGAGCGCGCGGTGCTGCTTACGCGCGGCAACGTGTTGCAACTGTCGCTGCCGGAAATCAGCGTACCGCAGGAGGTCTCCCGACCTGCTGAAGTCGCGCGCGACGGAGAAGATGAGCGTCAGTTAATTGTCCGGGTGCTGCGCGAAACCAATGGCGTGGTCGCCGGGCCAAAAGGTGCGGCACAGCGGCTGGGGCTAAAACGCACCACGCTGCTTTCCCGTATGAAAAAGCTGGGCATTGATAAAGATGCGTTAAGTTGAGATAACCGGGTTTTCCCCCTTAATGTTCAATGGAGGAACCCGGGCGGTTTCGACACGTAATCAGTTTGCCGGTAGTGTAACGACGGTGACAGAAGGCGCGGCAAACGCGTGATTGCGTTGATTAAGGCATCTGCAATCCTGATTGCTACGCACGTCTGAGTTCGGTAACCCTCACCCCAACCCTCTCCCTGAAAGGGAGAGGGAGCAAACCGGCAACCGCCTTATCCCCTTGCCTCTTCAGAGAAAGCGAGGATGAATGGAAAACCACACCAGTCTTATCCCCTCTCCCCTCAGGGGAGAGAGCCAGGGTGAGGGGAAATACCGCTCCAGCCTGACTGTTCCCTCGCCCCTCGGGGAAGAGAGCCTGGGTGAGGGGAAATACCGCTCCAGCCTGACTGTTCCCTCGCCCCTCGGGGAAGAGAGCCTGGGTGAGGGGAAATACCGCACCAGCCTGACTGTTCCCTCTCCCCTCGGGGGAGAGGGTCAGGGTGAGGGGAAATACCGCACCAGCCTGACTGTTCCCTCGCCCCTCGGGGGAGAGGGTCAGGGTGAGGGGAAATACCGCACCAGCCTGACTGTTCCCTCTCCCCTCAGGGGAGAGGGTCAGGGTGAGGGGAAATACCACACCAGCCTGACTGTTCCCTCTCCCCTCGGGGGAGAGGGTCAGGGTGAGGGGAAATACCACACCAGCCTGACTGTTCCCTCTCCCCTCGGGGGAGAGGGTCAGGGTGAGGGGAAAACATCTTCGCCAGTCTACCCTTTGCGGCGATACTTTTCGGGGAGTTCCGGCACCGGGCGTTTATCATCCATTAAATGGCGCACCGTCAGCAGAGGATGACGCCACAACATACGCGGCCCTGCCCAACGCATAATCTGTTTCATCTCTTCACGTTTGGCGGGCTGATAACAGTGCACCGGGCACTGTTTACAGGCCGGTTTTTCTTCGCCGAACACACATTTGTCCAGCCGTTTTTCCGCATACGCATACAATTCCGCGTAGTGCGACGCACTACTGACCGCATTCGGGCAAGCGCGCTGGTAGAGTGCAATCATCTTCCGGATAGTCCGTTTTTCCCGCAGGATGCGTGGGCCAGACATAGCAATCACCTCACTTTAAAGATGCAATAATAATACATCTTATCGGTAACGGATTGCACTTCATACGTGCATTTCCTGTGCAGTGACGGAGGCTAACGCTATGATGCGGCACCACTGGATGCACAACCGGAGTCACCCCACCGTATTTACCGCCACGACCGCGTTTTGCCCGCCAAAACATCTAAAGAATTGCGTCTGATTAACGATAAATTAATCACTCACATTTATAGGTAAGGATGCTGTATGCTCACCCGACTGATCCCTTTGACACTGTTGGCCATGGCAACAACCGCCACAGCCACCCCACTCCCGGAAAGTTTACTGCGCTGCGACAGTCAGTTTTTTAGCGAACTGTACGCGCAACGCGCCGCACTGACCCACACCGCACCGCTGAAAACCGATAATCAAGGCCACGCCTGGTTTGTTGCTCCTAAAGAGGGGGAAGATGTGGTGTGGTTTACGCAGCCGCTCAAGGTGCAGCAACTGAGCATTTCCGGCTACTTCATGCGTACCAGCGACGGTGATGAACTGGGGAAATTCTATTTCTGGGGACTGGTTTTTGACCAGCCGCCGGAGACCATCGTCAGCGCCCTGCCTAATGTGAAGTGGCAGCAGGACGGCCATAATTACATCGTTGAGCCGATGATCAAACGCGTCGGTGATAAAGCGTGGCAACCCAATACCGGCGCGGCCAGCGGCATTGCGCCAGGCAAAAACAGCGTTGAGAAACTGGCCATGCTGGAAAGCAGCGGCGGCAAATCGCAACTGTTATGTACTTTGCAGGGCAACGTCACGGATGTGGATTTACTGCCGCTACGACCGGATCTGAAAGGCAACCACAAATGATAAAACCGCTGTGGTTATGCTCTGCCCTGTTGCTGATGACGGGCTGTGCCAGCGTCGATAAGCCTGCCGTACCGGCAGCGAACACGCGCCCGCATGGCATTATCAAAATGCTGGAAGATGACACCGGCGGCACTTATGCAGATATGCGCACCGTCTCCAGCTATAAAGGCAACACGCACCTGCGCCGTCTCTGGCTGATTAATAATTATGAGCAAGGCGGCCTGTACCAGAAAAACCCACCTATCCATATTTACAGCTCACGCGCCATTTATGTTTTCAACTGCGATACGCAAGAGTATGCCCAGTTTGAGCGTATCTACTTTACGCAGCGCTGGGCCGAAGGCGACAAAGTGTTTAAACGCCACAGCATCGGCCAGTGGCAGCCCTATCCGCAGGAGTCGTTAATGGGGATTGTCGCCGCGGCAGTCTGTCTGATTGAGCCTTCGCGTCTGAAGCCCGAACCCCCGCGTGATACCGACACGCCAGACGTCGGCGATTGATACAGTAAGAGACAGAACGGCGGTAAAAGGCACACAATCAGGATACATCGATCCCGTGCAATGGGGGGATGCGTTTGCGCCCCCCTCTCCCTTTATCACGCAAGATGTCATCAATTGAAAATCCGCAGCCGCCGCTTTGTATCACTGTGTACAACGGTTAATAGACATCGCGCTGGTAGCGCTTCTCCTCTATCTGCTTCGCTACCCAGTCGCTGGCCTCGTCGGCACGCATCGCACCCCAGCGCTGAACCACCAGTCTGAGTGCGGCATCCACATCTTTCGCCATGTGGTTTGCATCACCGCAGACATAGAAATACGCGCCTTCAGAGAGCCAGCGCCACAGGGTTTCGCCCTGCTCCAGCATGCGATGCTGCACATATACTTTCTGCGCCTGATCGCGGGAAAAAGCCGTGGTAAAACGGTGCAATACCCCCTCTCGCTGCCAGGCCTCCAGCTCATCACGGTAGTAAAAATCCGTCGCCGCATGCTGTTCACCAAAGAACAGCCAGTTGCGCCCCCTGGCGGCGGTCGCCTGTCGCTCCTGTAAAAAGCTGCGAAACGGCGCAATACCGGTGCCTGCTCCAACCATAATGATCGCCGCGTTAGGGTCGGCGGGCAGGCGAAAATGCGGCGACGCATGAATAAAGATCTCGGCGTGGGTGGCACGATCCGCAAGGAACGTAGAGCAGACCCCGCCGCGCTGTTTCCCCTCACCATAACGTACCGTGGAAACGGTCAGTTGCACCTGCTGCGGCGAGACGGTCGGGCTGGAGGAGATGGAGTAAAAACGGGGCTGCAAGCGCCGCAATACCGACACCCACTCCGCAGCCGTCGCGCGAACCGGGAACATCTGTAACAGGTCGATAATCTGCCGCCCCCATAACCACTGTTGTAAATCGTCTTTACCTGCGCTGCTGAGCAGCCCATTAAGCGTGGCATTCGCTGCCCGTTTGCCGACAAACTCCAGCACCTCCGGCGTAATCCGCGTAATGTCAACATGGCGGGTCAGCGCTTCAGAAAGCGGCATTTCTCCCTGTTCCGCCACCTGCACCGGCGTATGCCCTGCCAGCCCCAGCGCGTCGATGATGTGCGCCACGCTCTGTGCGCTGTTGCACGGCCAGACGCCCAACGCATCTCCGGCCTGGTAGTGCATGCCGCTGCCCTGCAAATCAAAGGCAAACTGGCGGATCTCTTTTTCTGCCCCGGCGCCGCTCAGACGCTGGTTAAGCACCAACGGTGCAGGTAACGGCGCATGGCGGCTATAACCGGGTTGCCGATCATCGCAAGGGGCGCTGAGCACAACCGCGGTCGCACCGCACAGTAATTGCAGCAGGGTGTTGAGCCACTGATGCGCAGCCACGCTGCCCGCTTCACAGTCCACGCGCGCGGTGAGCCGCTGCGCGCCTAATGCCGCCAGGCGAGCGTCGAGCTGGCGGCCAAAACCGCAAAACCGATCGTAGCTGGCATCCCCGAACGCCAGCACCGAAAACGCCGTGGTAGAGAGTTGCGGTGCAGCCTCATCCTGCAATGCCGCCCACAGCGCTGTGCCGTTATCCGGCGGATCGCCATCGCCGAAGGTGCTGGCAATCAACAACACTCGCGGCACCGCGGCGAGATCCGCGACAGCAACGTTGTTCATCGCGCAGAGTCTGACCGTCATCCCGCTACGCCGGAATCGGTCAGCGCAGGTGTGTGCAAAGGATTCAGCATTGCCGGTGGTAGAGGCCCACAGCATCAGCACATCCGCCATGCCCTCTTCGTCTGCGGTGGGCGTATTGTTCGTAGGCGTTATCACTGGCTGCTGGCTGCTGCGCACCAACGAAATGGCGCAGAACTTCAGCTCAGGTTGTCGCGACAACGGATCGACCGCATCGCTGGTCACTGCGTTAATCGCCAGGTTGTCACCGAACAGATCGTTCCAGTGGAACGGGGCAAAACAGTGACCGGCCAGTACGCGCCCGGTCACGACCGCAGGCAAGGTGGCGGAGCCGCGCCGGGAGCGCACATCCACATGATCCCCTGTGTAGATCCCCAGCCTGTCGGCATCCTGCGGGTGGATTTCGATAAACGGTCCCGGATTGAGCTTATTAAGTAGTGGGATCTTGCCGGTCTTGGTCAGCGTGTGCCACTGGTGCTGGACGCGCCCGGTATTCAGTACCAGCGGGAATTCCTCGTCCGGCATTTCCGCAGGCGGCAGATCCGGGCGGGCAAAAAAGTGTGCTTTACCGCTGGCAGTGGCAAAGCGCAGCGTTGACTGCCGGTAACGAATGGGATGGCGGGCATCGTTGTCCTCCGGTGAACAAGGCCATTGCAGCGGCGTCTCACGCAACCGCTGATAGCTGGCACCGCGCAGGTCATAGCCGGTATCCGGGTTCCACGCCTGGCGGAGTTCATCAAACACATCGCTGGCACTGGCATAGGTAAAACCGTCGGCATACCCCATTTCGCACGCCACCTGCGCGATGATTTGCCAGTCGGCAAGCGCCTCACCCGGCGGGGCCACCGCCTGTTGCATCAGCGTCATGGTGCGTTCGGAGTTAACCATCACCCCTTCGGCTTCCGCCCACAGCGCGCCGGGTAGCAGGATATCGGCGTAGCGGTTGGTTTCGGTATCAAGAAAGGCATCCTGGGCGATCACCAGTTCCGCCTGCTGTAGCCCGGCAATTACCTTTTGCCGGTTCGGCACACTGGCCACCGGGTTCGTGCAGATGATCCAGCAAGCTTTGATATGCCCGGCGCACATCTCATCAAACAGCGCCACCGTGCCGTCACCGCAATCCAGGCGCAGCGTTCCCGGCGGGCGCTGCCATAGCCGTTCAATAAAGGCGCGATCTTTTTCTACCAGTACCGAGCGTTGCCCCGGCAACCCCGCGCCCATATATCCCATCTCGCGGCCGCCCATGGCGTTCGGTTGCCCGGTGAGGGAAAAAGGCCCGCTGCCGGGGCGGCAAATCGCCCCGGTCGCCAGGTGCAGATTGCAAATGGCGTTGGTGCTCCAGGTACCGTGCGTGCTCTGGTTCAGCCCCATCGTCCAGCAGCTCATCCACTCGCCTGCCTGGCCAATCCACTCCGCCGCCTGGCGAATATCGGCTTCTGCCAGACCAGTGCGTTCCGCCACCCACTGCGGCGGATAATCCAGCAGGAAGTCCGGCATCGCCTGCCAGCCGTCGGTAAAACGCGCGATAAACGCCGGATCGGTGTGACCGTTTTGTACCAGCAGCGCCAGCAACCCGTTAAGGAGTGCCAGGTCCGTTCCTGGGTTAATTTGTAAAAACAGCGAGGCTTTTTCCGCCGTTGCGGTGCGCCGGGGATCGACGACAATCAGTTTGGCCCCGGCATTTACCCGCTCCATCATGCGCAAAAAGAGGATCGGGTGGCAGTCGGCCATATTGGCACCGATCACCAAAAACAGATCCGCGCGATCGAAGTCATCATAGGAACCTGGCGGCCCGTCCGCTCCCAGCGACAGCTTGTACCCCGTCGAGGCGCTGGCCATGCACAACCGGGAGTTAGACTCGATATTGTTGGTGCCGATAAACCCTTTCGCCAGTTTGTTCGCCAGATATTGCGCTTCAAGGGACATCTGCCCGGAAACGTATAACGCCACCGCATCCGGGCCGTAATTATCAATAATATCCCGTAGCCGCCGGGCCGTTTCACGGATAGCGTCGTGCACCCGGACCTGAACCGGTTGTTGCTGGCGATCGGTACGCAACCACGCCTGTTCCAGCCTGCCAGCCGCGGTCAGGGCGGCAGCGCAGCTCTGGCCTTTAGTACACAGCCGACCGGCGTTGGTCGGGTGCGTTTTATCCCCCGTGACGCTGATAATGCGCTGGTTTTCCACGTTCATGACCAGCCCGCACCCTACCCCACAATAAGGGCATACGCTTTTTATCTGCTCCATTTTCGCCCCCTGACGCGGTTTATGACGCTTCGGCAATCGCCGGGAAGAGAGCCTGATCGACAGGCATGCGGCGCACCCAGATTTGCCCGTGCTCCACTTTTACCGGCCACACGCACACGCGCAGAGCCGCATCATCCGGACTGACGCCATCGGCTAAGCGAAAACGTTTTTTGTAGAGCGGCGAAATCACCACCGGCTCGCCCGCAACGTCACCCAGCAGACCGCGCGACAGCACATTGGCATTGCTGCCGGGTTCATGGTTCTCCAGGGCGAAAATGTGCGGCTCACTGCCCGGCAAATGAAACAGCGCGATTTGCTGCTGACCAAGGCGCGCCGCCACGCCTGCATTAGCCGGAACATCAGCCACAGCGCCAACGTGGAGCCACTCATCCTCACACGGCTTCGCGGTGCGCTGGGCCGGTTTTTCTTCCGCCGTGGCAGGACGAATTTGCCCGCGTTCCGGCACCATGACCACCGCTTCGTCAGGGTGGTCACTATTAATAAATCCACGGAACAGCAGGCGGTTTTGCGGGTTATCCAGCGTGGTTTTCCATTCGCACTGGTAGCTGTCCACCACCTGCTGCATCTCGCTCTCCAGCTCTGCGCCAATGCCGAGGCTGTCCTGCAAAATCACCTGTTTGAGGTAATCAAGGCCGCCTTCCATATTGTCCAGCCAGGTGCTGGTACGCTGGAGCCGATCGCCGGTACGGATGTAGAACATCAGCAGACGGTCGATGATGCTCATCAGTGTTTCACTGTCGAGATCGCTGGCGAACAGATCGGCGTGACGCGGTTTCATGCCGCCGTTGCCGCACACATACAGGTTCCAGCCTTTGTCAGTGGCGATCACGCCAATGTCTTTGCCCTGCGCTTCGGCGCATTCGCGAGTACAGCCGGAGACCGCCATTTTGATTTTGTGCGGTGCGCGCAGGCCCTTGTAGCGGTTTTCCAGCGCAATCGCCATGCCGGTTGAGTCCTGCACACCGTAGCGGCACCAGGTGGAGCCCACACAGGATTTCACCGTGCGCAGAGACTTACCGTAGGCATGCCCGGTTTCAAAACCGGCCGCGATCAGTTCTTCCCAGATGGCGGGTAACTGTTCAAGGCGCGCGCCAAACAGATCCACCCGCTGCCCGCCGGTGATTTTGGTGTAAAGGTTATAGCGCTGTGCCACCTGACCGATGGCAATCAGCCCCTGCGGAGTGATCTCCCCGGCAGGAATACGTGGCACCACGGAGTAGGTGCCATCTTTCTGGATATTGGCAAAAAAGCGGTCATTGGTGTCCTGCAGCGGCAAATGTTGCGGCTTTAAGAGGTACTCATTCCAGCAGGACGCCAGCATCGACCCCACCAGCGGTTTACACACTTCACAGCCGCTACCGCGCCCGAAGCGCGCAATCAGCGCATCAAAGCTGCGAATGTCATGCAGACGGATCAGGTGGTATAACGCCTGGCGCGACCAGGCAAAATGCTCGCAAACGTCTTTTTTCACTTCGACGCCCCGTTGCGTCAGTTCATGCTCCATCACCTGTTTCAGCAACGGAACGCATCCCCCGCAGCCGGTACCGGCTTTCGTGCAGTTCTTGAGCGCCCCCAGTTCGGTACACCCCCCGGCAACAGCGGCGGCAATGTCCCCTTTACTGACGTTATGACAGGAGCAGATTTGCGCGCTGGCCGACAGCGCCGCCACGCCGAGTCCTTTTGGCGCATCGCCGGAACGGGCCGGCAGAATGAGCGTCTCCGGCTGAGCGGGGAGCGGCATGGCGTTAAGCATCATTTGCAGCAGCATGCTGTAATCAGCGCTGTCGCCAATCAACACCGCGCCGAGCAGCCGTTTGCCATCAGCGGAAACAACGATTTTTTTGTAGATTTCGTTCGGGCCGTCGGTCCACTGATAACTCTGAGCGCCCTCCGTTTTGCCGTGCGCATCCCCCAGCGACGCCACCTCCACGCCGAGCAGTTTCAGTTTGGTACTCATATCCGCACCGGTAAACGGCGTATCCTGCTGCGCCAGCCGATCCGCCAGGCTACGCGCCATCTGGTAACCCGGTGCGACCAGACCAAAGATCTGCCCGTTCCACAATGCGCATTCGCCAATGGCGTAAATCGCTTCGTTGGAAGTCTGGCAATAGTCGTTAATGACAATGCCACCGCGCGGCCCTTTTTGCAGTTGTGCGCTCTCCGCCAGTTCATCGCGCGGGCGAATCCCGGCGGAAAACAGCAGCAGATCCGTTTCCAGCACGCTGCCGTCAGCAAAGCAGAGGCGGTGTCGCGCCTGTTCGCCGTCGACGATCTCCCGTGTCTCTTTGCGGGTATGCACCTTCACGCCCAGCGCGTCAATTTTGCGTTGCAACATTGCCGCGCCACACTCATCCAGTTGTACCGCCATCAGGCGTGGGGCGAACTCAACGACGTGGGTCTCCAGCCCCAACTGACGCAGCGCGTTAGCCGCTTCCAGCCCCAGCAACCCACCGCCGATGACCACACCGCTTTTGGCCTGTTGCGCACAGGCAGCAATGGCGTCCAGATCGTCCAGTGTGCGATAGACCAGGCAGCCAGGGCGCGTATTGCCGCTAATCGGCGGCACAAACGCATATGAGCCGGTGGCGAGCACCAGTTTGTCGTAGTGGGTCTCAACGCCTTGCTCGTCACGCACGCAGCGTTGCTGGCTGTCGATAGCGACAATTTTACTGGCGCTGCACAAGGTTATGCCGTTGTCGGCAAAGAAACCTTCACTCACCAGCGACAGTGACGCGGCGCTGCGCCCGGCGAAATATTCCGACAGATGCACGCGGTCATAAGCGGGTAAGCGCTCTTCGCCAAACACCACAATCTCGTACTGCTGATGCAGTTCACGCGCCACCAGTTGTTCAAGGAAATAGTGCCCAACCATGCCGTGGCCGATCACCACTAATACCGGCTTTTTCATAACCTGGATCCTTACATCGAAAGAGGGGAAGAGAGGTCAGGCCGCTTTCGGCTGTTTCTCGTAGAGGAACTGCAACACCTGCTGGCGGTATCGCTGGTAACGAGCGTCGTCGGCCAGTGCCACGCGGGAACGCGGACGTTCCAGTTCCACCGCCATGATTTCGCCGACGGTCGCCGCCGGGCCGTTGGTCATCATCAACACGCGGTCCGACAGCAGCACCGCTTCGTCCACATCATGGGTGATCAACACAATGGTGGTGTGCAGGCGTTGCTGGATTTCCATCACCGCATCCTGCAAGTGAGCGCGGGTTAAGGCGTCCAGTGCGCCAAAGGGTTCATCCATCAGCAGCACGCTGGGTTTCATGGCCAGTGCGCGGGCAATGCCGACACGCTGTTTCATGCCGCCGGAGATTTCGTGCGGGCGTTTATTCCATGCGTGGGACATATGCACCAGCTCGAGGTTATGCATGATCCATTCATGCATCTCCTGTTTGGGCATTTCGCCGCGAAACACCTGGCGAACCGCCAGCGCGACGTTGTCGTAGGCGGTCAGCCACGGCAGCAGCGAGTGGTTCTGAAACACCACCCCGCGCTCCGGCCCCGGTCCGTCGATTTCACGGTTATTGCACAGCAGCCCGCCGCTGGTGGGCAGCGTCAGACCGGCAATCAAATTCAACAACGTGGACTTACCGCAGCCGGAGTGACCGATCAGGCTGAGGGTTTCACCGGTGTGAATGTCAAAGCTCACGTTATCCAGCGCCAGGAACTCACCGCTGCGGGTGGTGAAACGCTGGCTAACCTGCTGTACCTGAATTATTGGCGTTGTACGCATCATCGTCTCCTTAGCGGTGGGTGTAGTTAAAACGGCTGGCTATCCACATCAGCCCCTGCTCCAGCAGCAGGCCGACAACCCCAATCACCACGATGGCGATAATGATGTTTTCCACGTTCAGGTTGTTCCATTCGTTCCAGATCCAAAAACCGATGCCGATGCCGCCAGTCAGCATTTCAGCGGCGACGATCACCAGCCAGGCGATGCCAATCGACAGGCGCATGCCGGTGAGGATGCCCGGCAACGCCGCCGGCAGCAGGATTTTGTGCATAATGGCGAACTCCGAAAGCCGCAGCACCCGCGCCACATTCAGGTAGTCCTGCGGGATCTGCCGCACGCCTTCCGCGGTGTTGAGGATCATCGGCCAGATGGAGCAGATGAAAATCGTCCAGCTGGACGCCGGTTCGGCGCGCTGAAACAGCAGCAGGCCAATCGGCAACCAGGCCAGCGGGCTGACCGGACGCAGCAGAGAGATCAGCGGGTTGAGCATATTGGCGACAAAGCGAAAACGGCCAATCAGGAACCCGGCGGGAATGCCCACCAGTGCAGCGAGACCAAAACCGGTCGCCACGCGCTGCAACGAGGCCAGCACGTTCCAGCCAATGCCCTGATCGTTTGGCCCGGCGATATAAAATGGATCGGCGAACAGGGTCAACGCCGCCTGCCAGGTCCGCCACGGGGTGGGAAACCCTTTACTGTTGAGCGCGGCAACCTGCCACAGGCACAGCAGCAGGCCAATGCCCAGCAGTGCCGGAACCCCGCGTTGCATCAGCGGACGAAGCAACGGTACGCGGCGGCGTACCACCGGTTTAGCCGGTAACGGTACGATCTCTGCCTGCGTCCGCGCGGGCGGTGTGTTGTCCAACGGAATGGGGATAATCTGCGCCTGATTTTTCATCTGCGACCTCTCACTTCTTCACGCTAAAGCTATTGGCGTACGCGGCAGGATTGCTGCCATCCCAACGAACGCCATCCATCAATACGCTGCTGCGCATGTCGCTGCCCGGGAGCGACACATTGCCCACCGCCGCAGCAGCCTGTTTGTAGATATCAATGCGGTTAACCTGGCGGGCGATGGCAAGGTAATCCGGGTCTTCGGTGAGGAATCCCCAGCGTTTATGCTGGGTGAGGAACCACATCCCATCCGACAACCACGGGTAATTCACCTCGCCATCGTGGAAGAAACGCATGGCGTGCTGATCGGTCCAGCGTTTACCGATGCCGTTTTCGTACTGCCCTAGCATGCGCCCGAGAATGGTCTCTTCTTTGGTGTTGAGATACGCACGCCCGGCAATCACGCTGGCGGTTTCCCGGCGGTTGGCTTCAGAGGCGTCTATCCAGCGGGAGGCGTCAAGGATGGCGGCAGTCAGCGCGCGGGCGCTGTTGGGGTTTTTCTCCACCCAGTCGGCGCGCGTGCCGAGCACTTTTTCCGGATGATCCGGCCAGATATCCTGCGTCGTGGCGGCGGTAAAACCGAGATTGTCGCTGATGGCACGCTGGTTCCAGGGCTCACCCACGCAGTAGCCGACCATATTGCCAATCTTCATGTTCATCACCATTTGCGGCGGCGGCACCACCACGCTGCGAATGTCATTCAGCGGATGGATGCCCGCGCTCGCCAGCCAGTAGTTAAGCCACATGGCGTGCGTACCGGTCGGAAAGGTCTGGGCGAAGGTATATGTGCCTGCCGGGCTGGCAGCGATGTGCTTTTGCAGGGTGGCCAGATCGCTGACACCCGCATCGTGCAGCTGATTCGCCAGCGTGATCCCCTGCCCGTTCTGGTTGAGGGTCATTAGTGATGCCATGGCGGTTTGCGGGCCAGAGAGCCCCATTTGCAGGCCATAAAGCTGACCGTAAAGCATATGCGAGGCGTTCAGTTCACCCGATACCACTTTGTCACGCACGGCGGCCCAGTTGGCCTCTTTGCTGGGGAGCAGGGTAAAACCGTATTTTTTGTCGAAGCCTTTGATCGACGCCATCACCACCGATGCGCAGTCCGTTAGCGGGATAAACCCGACGCGGATCTCTTTCAGCTCCGGCGCATCGGAACCTGCGGCCCACGCGCGGTTGACGACGGACGGCAGCAGCAGACTGCCGCCCAGCGCTGCGCTACCCAGTAAAAACTGACGGCGGGAAACCGTCATCCCCTTTGTTTTGTTGTCGCTCATTGCCACCCTCGCGCTGCTCACCGTTGTGGGGATGCAAAAAAAAACGGCGTCCATAAGCCGATGCAAAGCTGCACGCTTATGGACGCCGTTGTCCGGTTAACACACGCCCGACCGCCGTTGGCCGCGCATGCGTTATGTTGTGTTGTTGCTACATGACTAAAGCAAGGGCTGTGCCAGGGTCAACGAATGGCGCATTTACCTGCTTCAGGGCCGTCAGAAAGCGGTTTTCCGTCGCGTTTTCGCACTATCACAGAGCACATTTCGCACCCTTCACGTGCAGCTACCCCTTAAGTATTAGGTTGAAAAACATCCGCTACCGCCAGCATTGCGCTGGCGATCTCAATCAGCTTTTTGTTCTGATTCATCGCCATCCGGCGCAGGGTTTTATAGGCCTCTTCTTCGCTAATCTGCCGGTGCTGCATCAGCATGCTTTTGGCGCGTTCGATCTGTTTGCGTTCATTGAGCGTTTCACGCAGCGCCGCCAGTTCGGTATCCAGCGCTTGCAGGCGTCGCGACTGCTGCTGCACCAGCGTTAACAAAGAGCGCCCGAGCTGCGGGCGTACGCCGCCGCTCTCCAGCCAACCATGAGAATCAATAAACACCGAATAACCGCTCTCTTCCCCTTCCTGCGGCGGCATCAGACTTTCCAGATCCGCCCGCTGTTCGCTGTTGGCCTGTTCAGTAGCGGCGATGCGCGCCCGGCAATGGGCCATCAGGGTTTGCGCCAGCGCATCTTCCAGCGTTTTCATCGCATCAATGCGCTGCGTGGCCAGCGCAAACCAGCGCAGACAGCTATCCGCTTCGATGAATTCACGCCCGGTACAGGCAATGCGTCGTAAACGTTCAAACTGGCTGTCGGTGGTCATCTGTTGCCAGCGTAGACGGTGCTCGTCATCGGCGAAATCGGCGAAGGTGGCGAAACAACGCTCCTGGCGTTCAATGAGATCGAGCCATTTTTGCTGGGTCTCGTCGCTGAAGGTGCCAACTGCAAAGGCCGCCGCCCCTGTTGCCCGCTCCTGCCCGGCGTACTCCTTGCCCTGCATAAAGCTGAACATGGCAATCAGCGCACGGGAAATAGCGGGCTCTGCGGCGGTATCGGAGAGCTCAAACACCAGCGAAAGCAGGTTGCGGATGATGTCGTTAAAAAAGGTCATCGCCTGCGGTAAACGCAGCGCGCGCTGGCGGATTTGCTGGCGCAGGGTGGGCAGTAAACTGAGGGCATAGACCACGCTCGCCACGTGGCTGAACAGACGACTGGCTTGCGGCAGCGTGGCTATCTGGCTTTCCAGTGTGTCGAGCTGCATCATCAGCGGCGCTTGCGCTTGTGCCACGTCGCGCTCGCGCAGGAGCAACTCATCGGCAAACTGGCTGTCCGCCGAGCAGAGGAACATATTGGATGTCCCCCGCTCGCGTTGCAGCATATGCACCAGTTGGCTGATTTTGCCCACCAGTTCACCGCTTTGCAGCAGATAACGCAGGCTGTTCAGCTCGCACTGGCGCGAGGCTAACAGGAAACGGATGGTGGTCGACGAATTGGCTATCATGCGCGTACTCCCGGGAAGTCAATACTTCACTAATGCAAGCAACGCGCCAGCCATTATGTTATGGCGCTTTTTGTCCCGTCACGCTGTATGCACCATTCCTATAATGACCGCGCACAATTCGTCTTTGGCCTGAACATCGGTGATGGCCCCCTGAACCACCGCCCACGCCAGCCCCTCGGCAGAACCGAGCATGGCCCACAATGCCGCATCACGCAGCGGGTGAGTGCAAAATGGCGCAAACAGCGTTCGGCATTTGCCGATGAAGTCGACAGCATACTCCCGGCGGATTTTTTCCAGCTCCGGCGTTCCGGCCAGCGCAGCCAGTACGCTTGGCATTTCGCGTCCTTGCAGTAACACACAGTCGATGTAGGCAGTGGCAATCACTGCCGCCAGCTTTTCCGGCGTCGCGTCAGTACGGCTGATGACCTCATCCATTTTCTGGTTCTGCCGCTGATCGTATTCGCGGTACAGCGCCGCCAGTAACCCGGAACGGCTGATGAAATGATCGTATACCACCGGTTTGGTCACACCCGCACACTCTGCGAGATGCCCCAGCGTTAACGCCTCCGTACCTTCATCGCGAATAATTTGCCAGGCCACTTCCACCAGCTGTGTATAGCGATCTTCACGCGTCAGACGTTGACGCACACGGGTATCGCTCATGGTCTCTCCCCTTGACAGTCTTATATACCAAAGGTAACTTACCAATGGTAGGTTACCTTTGGTATATAAGATTACGTTCCTGTACGCCATCTGGCAACGGAGGAGGTTTGATATGCATGCGTTGATTGTCGTTTCTCATCCATTAACTCACTCTTTAACCCACAGCGTAGCGCAGGCGGTTGCCGAAGGGATCACCGCGGCCAATGCGCAAAACAGCGCTGAAATCGCCGATCTGACACGGGAAGGTTTTAACCCGATCTTTTCTGCGGAAGATAGTGCCGCTTTTGCACACGCCGCGCCACTGCCCGCTGATGTCCTTGCCGAACAGGCGCGTATCGACAATGCCGACGCGCTGGTGCTGGTGTTTCCGATTTACTGGTGGACGATGCCTGGTTTATTAAAAGGCTGGATCGACCGTGTGTTTACGAACGGCTGGGCCTATGAAGAAGGTGCGGATGGCAAGGTCGCGAAAAAACTCGGGCATTTGCCGGTGCACCTTGTAGCACTGGGCGGTGCCGATCTGAAGACGTTTGAAAAGCATGGCTATGCGCAATCCTGGAAGACGCAGATCGCTCACGGTATCTTTGATTATTGCGGCGCGCCAGTGATGACCAATACCACGCTGATGATGCCGGATCTCGGCACGCCGGAAGCCTGTTTGCACCAGGCGCATGAGACAGGAAAACGGATCTTTTAAAATTTGCGCCCCCATAAGTTTGGGGGCTACCTGAGCGGACAGATACCCCACATTCTATCAGCCTCAACAGTATGTCGTTATCAACGCGGCTTGTTTCAGGTAATGACGCCCTCGTGCCATACAGCAAGAGAGGAATGTCACAGTGGTAATGGCCTGAGGGCGCTGCTCACTGAGTGATCGCGCAGGCATACCCGAGCAGGCGCGGGCAGCGTATAGTGGCGACCAGAGTGAAATGACAAAGGAGTGTGATGTGTTCAACAAGGTGCTCAACCCCACAACGTTCGGCTGGTGGCTGCTGGCTAACCTGGTAAATTATCTGACGCAGACGGTATTCAGCGCGTTTGCTAGCAACAATCTGCTGGTGCAGATGCTGATCGCGGTGGTGATGTTTATCTGGTATGTGGAGTTCAGCCTGACCTACTACCGCGCGCTGAAAGCCCGCAACAGCATCGGCCGTTTCTTTCTTGCCGCATGGGTGGGCTCGACGCTAATCGCGTTTATTACCGCCTCAGTCTGGCTATTTTTGCTGTTCCGTTAATGGATCTTTTAGGGCACCTGCTTGCGGACAACTTTTTGATTGCAAAACACTGCGCCGCTTAGCAGCGCAGTGTTGTCGGCATTACACTACCCAGCTCAGTAACAATGTTGCCGCAATCACCGTCGATGCACCGCCAATACGGGTGGCGATCTGCGCAAACGGCATCAGCGACATGCGGTTTGACGCCGAGAGGATAGCCACATCGCCGGTACCGCCCAGGCCACTGTGGCAACTGGTGACAATCGCCGCTTCCACCGGGTACATATTCAGCCATGAAGCAATGAAATAGCCGCTGAGCGCCATGGCAATCACCACCGAACCGCACACCACCACATAGCCGACGGAAAAGACCGCAACAACGCTTTCCAGCGGCACATACAGCATGCCCAGACCAATCATCAGCGGCCAGACCAGCGCAGCCGACACGAATTTATAGCAACTGTGCGCACCCTGCTCCATGGACGCCGGGATCACCTGCGCATATTTGCACAGTACGGCGATCAGGATCATCAGCACCGGCCCCGGAATATGCACCAGTTTTTCAAATAACCCGCCAACGATAAAAAAGGCGCAAATCATCAACAACCCGCCGCCCATTAACTGGAAATCCGTCTGCTGCGCGCTCTGGGTCTGGGTAAAAATACGGTTATCGTCATCGCTACGGATCAGCATACCGTTACCGGTAAGCGAAGGACGACGCACGCCAATACGCGCCAACACCCCGGCGCAGATAATGGCGAAAATATTGCCCACCACCGCAGCGGGTGCCAGTTGTGCGACGTAGACATCCGGTGTTTGCCCGAGGATAGCCGAATAGGCCAGCGACAGCGGTAATATGCCTTCCCCAATGCCACCGCCAATGATCGGCACGATGATAAAGAAAAAGGTGTGATACGGCGTGTAACCAAACAGCATGCCCACCAGCAGCCCCGATACCACCGCCATCACGGTGCCAGCCACCAGCGGCACAAACATACGGATCATCCCCTGGATCAGGATAATCCGGTTCATCCCCAGAATGCTGCCCACCACCAGACAGGCAATGACAAAATAGAGCAGGTTGGCTTCTTTCATCAGCAGATGAACCGTCGCCATGGTGTGGGGTTCGAACATGCCAAAATAGACCAGTACCGACGGTACCATCAGGCACAAAATTGCCGGTCCGCCAATGTCTTTCAGGACGGGCAGCATGCGCCCGATTTTGGCGAAGGCGAAGCCCAGCGTCATGATCACCGCCAGGCCGCCAATCATATTTTTGGGCAGTAAACCGGCGGATGCCGATACCGCAACGATCGAAGCAATACCCACAAACAGCAGCAGTGGTACCGCGCCGACTTCAAGCCCCTGCAAACGGGCGAGTTGCCCGCCTGCCGGGGCGGTTTCTACAGAGGGGTTAAGAGGATTATCTTTCATTATTTTCACCTGATTCGCTATTAATGAATAACAGTGGGCCAGGAATAACCTCAGGGTTATTCGTAATGGATAAAATGCTTGAAAAAATAAAACCAAAGTAATAAATATTGCCACCAGGAAGTTATTATTGAATAAATACCAACGACGGCTGACTGTAAAGAGCATGCCTGTTTTCCAATGTTAAAATTGTGAATACCGTGGTAATTCCATTTTAAATAACTTAACTCAGCTATTTGTAAATAAAGTAACCGCCAGGATATTCATTTCAGATATTTCTAATAAAAATAACCCCTTAAGCCTTCCTTATTATCCATTTAATTAAAGTAGCCATTATGAAACTAATTAAAACAGGAGAAGTGTGATTCCAGTCACCTCCGGGGATAAAGGCTCCCGATAGAGTGCCGCCTGAAAACAAGTTAAAACAAAACCCAGGATATCTTATGCCTTCATTACTTTTACAATCTTTATTCCCATTGGTATTTATTATGCTGTTGGGATGGCTGAGCGGGAAATTAGGTTATACGCGTCGCGAAGACGCCACAGTGTTAGCCACAGTGGTGATCCGATTTGCGCTCCCTTTTCACCTGTTTATCGGCGCGTTAAACACCAACCCGGAAAAGATCAAAAACTTCTCGTTTATGGCGGTTCTGATTATTGGCCTGATGGGTTCCTATTTACTGACGTTGATCCTGTCGCGCTATGTTTTCCGCCACGATATTAAAACCAGCGCCATACAGTCTCTGGTTTGCGCCTTTCCTGATATGGCGTATTTCGGCGCACCGGTACTGGCAGTGCTGATTGGGCCGGAAGGCTTCTTAGGCGTGCTGATCGGCAACGTAATCACCAGCGTATTTATGATCCCGTTGACCATTATTCTGATCCGCATGGGGGATAAAAATGCCGATAGCGAGGCGCTGCATCCTGGCAAATTGATTTTGCAGAACCTGATGCGTGCGGTGCGTAATCCTATCGTCTGGATCCCTATCTCCGGGGTGCTGCTCAGTCTGGCTGGCGTGCAATTGCCGCACCTGCTCAGCGCGCCAATTGAGATGGTCGGTAAAATTGCCGGTGGTCTGTCACTGTTCGCACTCGGTCTGCTCTTCTACGGTGAGCGCCCGTCGTTGAACCTGCAAACATTTACCAACATCAGCATTAAAAACCTGATCCAGCCTGCCATGATGGCTGCCGCCGGACTGGCTTTCGGCCTGAGTCATACCTTAATGCAGCAGGTGGTGATTATTGGTGCCACCCCATCCGCTATCGCTGCGGGCATGTTTGCATTACGCAGCGAAACGTATATCGAGTCCGCATCCTCTTCCATTCTTATTGGCACTGCGATCGGCGTATTAACTGAGGGAATCATGATCTATCTGATTTCATGACACTGAGATCTGATATCCCCGATACAACGACAGTGGTGTCGTTATTATTTAGTCAGGAGCAGCAATAATGTCACGCAAAGAAACACTTTATACGCCTTATAATGGCGCAGTGTTACTGGAAAACCCGTTACTGAATAAAGGACTGGCGTTTACTGAAGAAGAGCGCCTCGCCTTTAACCTGCACGGTTTATTACCTCACAATGTTGAAAGCATTGAAGAGCAAACCGATCGCGCGTGGAAACAGTTCTGCCATTTCAAAAAAGATATCTCTCGCCATGTGTATCTGCGCAATATTCAGGATACTAACGAGACCTTATTTTATAACCTGCTGCGCACGCATATGCAGGAAACATTACCGATTATTTATACCCCGACAGTGGGTGAAGCCTGCGAACACTTCTCGGAAATTTACCGCCGTGCACGTGGGTTATTTATCTCGTGGCCAAACCGCCATCATATTGATGAAATGCTGCAAAGCTTTTCCCGTAACGACATCCGCGTGATCGTCGTGACCGATGGCGAACGTATCCTTGGCCTGGGCGATCAGGGTGTCGGCGGGATGGGCATTCCGATTGGCAAACTCTCGCTGTATACCGCCTGCGGGGGGATTCACCCGGCGTCTACGCTGCCTATTATGCTGGATGTCGGTACTAACAATACCCAGCACCTGGAAGATCCGCTGTACATGGGCTGGCGGCATCCCCGCATCAGCGACGATGAATATCTTGAGTTTATGGATATGTTCATTGAGGCAGTGAAGACCCGTTGGCCGGACGTGCTGCTGCAATTTGAAGATTTTGCGCAGAAGAACGCGACGAAACTGCTCAACCGCTACCGTAATGAGCTGTGCTGCTTCAACGACGATATTCAGGGAACCGCTGCGGTCACCTCCGGCACGCTGATGGCAGCGTCGCAGGTGGCGGGGACACGTTTACGCGATCAGCGCGTAGTGTTCCTCGGTAGCGGCTCGGCCGGGTGCGGTATCGCCGACAAAATCATGGCGCTGATGGTTGCCGATGGCGCAACGCCGGAACAGGCACGCAACAACATTTTCATGATTGATCGCTTTGGCTTGCTGACGGATGACATGCCTAATTTGCTGGATTTCCAGCAAAATCTGGTCACCTCACGCGCGAGCATCGCCCACTGGAAGGTGGAGTCGTCCAATATCTCGCTGCTGGAAGTGGTGCGCAACGCCCACCCAACCGTGCTGATTGGCGTCTCCGGTCAGCCGGGACTGTTCAGCGAAGAGGTCGTCAAAGAGATGCATCGCCACTGCCCGCGCCCGATTATTATGCCGCTGTCCAACCCCACATCACGTGCGGAAGCGCAGCCCAAAGATCTGATCGAATGGACGCAGGGCGCTGCGCTGATTGCCACCGGCAGCCCGTTCGCGCCGGTATTCTGGCAGGACGAACACTACGAGATTGCCCAATGTAATAACGCTTACATCTTCCCCGGCCTCGGCCTTGGCGTACTGGCAAGCAAAGCCAGGCGCGTAACAGAAGCGATGCTGGTAACGGCCAGTAAAACCCTTGCTGCGCATTCGCCGCTGGCAACGACCGAGAAAGGCGGATTATTGCCGCCAGTGGAAATGATCGAAAGCGTTTCTCGTGCGATTGCGCTTGAGGTAGCCCGTGTGGCACAGCAAGAAGGTGTTGCGCCCGCCATGAGCGAAGACGCATTGCAGCAAAGCCTGGATAAAACCTGGTGGAATGCCACCTACAGCGCCTATAAACGCGCTTCGTTCTAAACCTGCCTGACCACGGAGGACTGCGGTCCTCCGTCATCTCTCCTGATAACGTTTTCCCCCGCCCATTTGCCCAAAGTGTGAAGAGGTGCATAGCACCAGGTCAACCAGAGACAATTTTGTTAACTGAGGAAATACCGACTCCGGAAGCGCTACCGTATACTTGTTTCAGTCCGGGAAAAAAGTTTTCCGCTGCAACCAGCAGTCAGAACCCACTTCTGGCCGCCAGGTAAACGCACATTGAGGGTCGAGTTTATGGAAAAGAAACATATTTATCTGTTTTGTTCTGCGGGCATGTCGACGTCGCTGCTGGTCTCCAAGATGCGGGCCCAGGCGGAAAAATATGCGGTCCCGGTCATTATTGAAGCATTTTCTGAAACGCTGGCCGCGGAAAAAGGTCCCCAGGCGGATGTCGTCTTATTAGGCCCGCAAATCGCCTACCTGCTTCCCGAAATCCAGCGCCTGTTACCCGATAAACCCGTTGAAGTGATTGATCCCCTGCTGTACGGCAAAGTCGATGGCTTAGGGGTGTTAAAAGCGGCCGTAGCGACAATCAAAAAAGCCGCTGCCCACTGATTTTTTGCCATTTCATCGTTATTTCCTCATGTTCACCGCGCGATATTCGTGCGGTCATTAAGGGTATTTTTCTATGAGTAATGCCATTGCTTCACTTGAAAAGATACTTCTTCCTTTTGCGGTCAAAATAGGAAAGCAACCTCACGTTAACGCCGTTAAAAATGGCTTTATCCGGCTGATGCCATTAACCCTTGCCGGGGCGATGTTCGTCCTGATCAACAACGTTTTTCTGAGTTTTGGCGACGGTTCGTTTTTCTATTCGCTGGGCGTTCGCCTTGATGCATCCACCATTGAAACGCTTAATGGCCTGAAAGGCATTGGCGGTAATGTCTACAACGGCACACTGGGCATCATGTCATTAATGGCACCCTTCTTTATTGGTATGGCCCTGGCGGAAGAGCGCAAAGTGGATGCGCTGGCCGCCGGACTGTTATCCATTGCCGCATTTATGACCGTGACACCCTACAGCGTGGGTGAAGCCTATGCGGTGGGGGCAAACTGGTTGGGCGGCGCCAATATTATCTCAGGGATTATTATTGGCCTGGTCGTGGCGGAAATGTTCACATTTATTGTGCGCCGCAACTGGGTGATTACCTTACCGGATAGCGTGCCTGCATCGGTTTCCCGCTCCTTTTCGGCGTTAATTCCCGGTTTTATTATTCTGTCGATTATGGGGATTATCGCCTGGGCGCTGGCGAACGCGGGCACCAACTTCCATCAAATCATTATGGATACCATTTCCACGCCGCTGGCTTCACTCGGCAGCATTGTCGGCTGGGTTTACGTGCTGTTTGTACCGCTGCTGTGGTTCTTCGGTATTCATGGTTCGCTGGCACTGACCGCACTGGATAGCGGCATTATGACCCCATGGGCGCTGGAGAACATTGCCACATACCAGCAATATGGATCTGTGGCCGCAGCGCTGGAAGCCGGCAAAACCTTCCACGTCTGGGCGAAACCGATGCTGGATTCCTATATTTTCCTTGGCGGCAGCGGCGCAACCCTTGGGCTGATTATTGCCATCTTCATCGCATCACGCCGCGCGGATCATCGCCAGGTCGCCAAACTGGCGCTGCCATCCGGCCTCTTCCAGATTAACGAACCGATCCTGTTTGGTCTGCCGATCATCATGAACCCGGTCATGTTTATCCCGTTTATTCTGGTGCAACCGGTGCTGGCGGCCATCACCCTGCTGGCTTACTACGCGGGCATTATTCCGCCAATTACCAACATTGCGCCATGGACCATGCCAACCGGGCTCGGCGCTTTCTTTAATACCAATGGCAGCATCGCCGCCTTGTTACTCGCGCTGTTCAACCTCGGTATCGCCACGCTGATCTACCTCCCCTTCGTGGTGGTCGCCAACAAGGCGCAACACGCCATTGAAGAGGAAGAGAGCGAAGAAGATATCGCTAACGCGTTGAAATTCTGATCATCACCGGCAGGCATATACACCTGCCGAACAGCTTACAAGGAGACACTATGTTCGATATCGACAATGCCATGGAGACGCCGCTGGCAACCGATGCGCTGGAAGAGGTGATCATGGGCCTTATCATCAATGCCGGTCAGGCACGCAGCCTGGCCTATGCGGCGCTGAAACAAGCCAAGCTGGGCGATTGTGCCGCCGCGCGAACCATGATGGAACAGTCGCGCATGGCGCTTAATGAGGCACATCGGGTGCAGACTAAACTGATTGAAGACGATCAGGGCGAAGGAAGAATCAACGTAAGCCTGGTGCTGGTGCATGCGCAGGATCATCTGATGAACGCCATGCTGGCGCGTGAACTGGTTACCGAGTTGATCGATGTCCATGAAATACTGAATAAGTGAGGAGCGAATGATGCAGTCGCAGCTCAACCCCCAGGAAATCACCACTGTCCGTGAACAGCAGTTGTTTAATGGCAAAAATTTCCATGTGTTCATCTACAACAAAACGGAAAGCGCCAGCGGGTTGCATCAGCACGACTACTACGAGTTTACTCTTGTGTTAACCGGCCGCTATTACCAGGTCATTAACGGTAAGCGCGTGCTGCTGGAGCGTGGCGATTTCGTGTTTATCCCGCTGGGATCGCATCATCAAAGTTTCTACGAATTCGGCGCGACGCGCATTCTGAACGTAGGTATCAGTAAGCGGTTCTTCGAGCAGCATTATCTTTCACTGCTGCCGTTTTGCTTCGTCGCCTCGCAGGCTTACCGCACCACCAGCGCTTTTCAGGCGTATGTCGAGACGGTTATCTCCTCCCTCAATTTCCGTGAAAGCGGGCTGGATGAATTTGTTGAAGCCATTACTTTCCATATTATCAACCGCTTACGCCATTACCGTGAAGAACAAGTGATTGATGATACTCCGCAATGGCTGAAATCCACCGTGGAAGCGATGCACGATAAAACGCAGTTTGGCGATCATGCGCTGGAGAATATGGTTCGCCTGTCAGCAAAATCCCAAGAGTATCTGACCCGTGCAGTACGGCGTTATTACGGCAAAACGCCAATGCAGATTATCAATGAGATCCGCATCGATTTTGCCAAAAAACAGCTGGAGATGACCAACTATTCGGTTACCGATATCGCCTGGGAATCCGGTTATAGCAGCCCCAGCCTGTTTATTAAGACGTTTAAAAAAATGACGTCTTTTACGCCCAATGGTTATCGCAAAAGTTTAACGGAGTTAATTCAGTAACCCGTTTATTTCCTGCATTTTCAACCGGCCCAGCCACGCCTGGCGGCAACGCGTTTCTTTCTGCAACGGGCTGAGCACACTGAAGGGAGAAGTTATGAGCCAGAAATTAAAAATCGTTACCATTGGCGGCGGCAGCAGCTATACCCCGGAGCTTCTCGAAGGTTTTATTAAACGCTATCACGAACTGCCGGTGAGTGAATTATGGCTGGTCGACGTTGAAGAGGGAAAAGAGAAGCTGGATATTATTTTCAATCTTTGCCAGCGCATGGTTGAAAAAGCGGGTGTGCCGCTGAAAGTGTACAAAACGCTGAACCGTCGCGAAGCGCTGCAGGGGGCGGATTTTGTCACCACACAATTGCGAGTGGGCCAGTTGAAAGCGCGTGAACTGGACGAACGCATCCCGCTCAGTCATGGGTATCTGGGCCAGGAAACCAACGGCGCGGGCGGCCTGTTTAAAGGATTACGCACCATTCCGGTGATCTTCGACATTATTAAAGATGTCGAGGCTATCTGCCCGAATGCGTGGGTGATTAACTTTACCAACCCGGCGGGCATGGTGACCGAAGCGGTTTACCGCCATACCGGCTTTAAAAAGTTTATTGGCGTTTGCAATATCCCCACCGGGATGAAGATGTTTATCCGCGATGTGCTGAAATTAACGGAGAGCGACGATCTCGCTATCGATCTGTTTGGCCTGAATCATATGGTCTTTATTAAAGAGGTGCGGGTGAATGGCGTCTCGCGCTTTGCGGAATTACTTGATGGCGTGGCAAGCGGAGCATTAAGCGCCTCGACGGTGAAGAATATTTTCGACATGCCATTTAGCGAAGGGTTAATCCGCTCACTGAACCTGCTGCCTTGCTCCTACCTGCTCTACTATGTCAAACAAAAAGAGATGCTGGCCATTGAGATGGGCGAGTATTACAAAGGCGGCGCCCGTGCGCAGGTAGTGCAAAAGGTCGAAAAACAGTTGTTTGACCTCTATAAAGATCCACAACTGAACACGAAACCGAAAGAGCTGGAACAGCGCGGCGGCGCATACTACTCCGACGCAGCTTGTGAAGTGATTAACGCCATCTATAACGACAAACAGAGCGAACACTACGTCAACATTCCCCATCACGGACGGGTGGATAACATCCCGGCGGACTGGGCAGTTGAGATGACCTGCCTGCTCGGTCGCGATGGTGCAACGCCCCATCCGCGCATCACCCATTTTGATGAAAAGGTGCTGGGGCTTATCTATACCATCAAAGGGTTTGAAGTGGCGGCCAGTCAGGCGGCGCTGAGCGGCAAATTTAACGATGTGGTGCTGGCGCTGAGTCTCAGCCCGCTGATTCATTCCGACAGCGATGCCGAAGTGCTGGCGCGCGAACTGATTCTGGCGCATGAGAAGTGGCTGCCGAACTTTGCCGACTGCATTAAAACGCTCAGGGATGAACGACGCTAAGAGGTGGCTATGGAACGCTTATTGATTGTGAATGCCGATGATTTTGGCCTCAGCAAAGGGCAAAACTACGGCATTATCGACAGTTTTCTCCACGGTGTCGTCACATCGACAACGGCGCTGGTTAATGGTGAAGCCGTTGAACATGCAGCACAACTGTCCAGCGAATTGCCTGCACTGGCCGTGGGTTTGCACTTTGTGCTGACGCTGGGTAAACCCCTTACGCCGATGCCGGGCCTGACCCGCGACGGGCAACTGGGAAAATGGATCTGGCAAATGGCAGAACAGGATACGTTGCCGCTCGACGAGATTGCGCAGGAGCTGGCGAGCCAGTACCGGCGTTTTGTTGGCCTGTTTGGTCGCGAACCGACGCATCTCGATAGCCATCATCACGTGCATATGATCCCGCAACTCTTTCCTCTCGTGGCGCAGTTTGCCGCAGAACGGCGCCTGCCATTGCGTATCGACCATCAGGCGCTGTTGCCGGCAGATGATGTGCCGCCGTCACTGCGTAGCACGCAGGGTTTCAGCAGCGGTTTTTACGGCGATGGGGTTTCGCAAGCGCTTTTTTTACAGGCGCTGGATGCCTCCGCGGACCGCGGTGAATCATCGCTGGAGATCATGTGCCACCCGGCGTTTATCGATAATACGATTCGCCAGAGCAGCTACTGTTATCCGCGCGTGACAGAGCTGGAGATCCTTACCTCTTCGTCACTGAAATATGCCATTGCGGAGCGTGGTTACCGCCTCGGCACGTTTCTGGATCTCGCAATGTAGCCGCGGCGTTTTGCGGCGCAACGCGCGCCGCAATTTTCCCACTCTCTTACCACCAGACTTCCGCTTGTGCGCCAATGGTCAGTTGGTCTTTTTTCCGATCGGCAAACCTGAACTGGCTGATTTCATTATCCTGTGCCCGAATATAGGTCGTGTAGAAACGCAGTTCAGGCCGCGACTGCAACAGACTGGTGTCGACTTTTAGCGCATGGAACAGCGTGGCTTTATAGCCTTTCTCCGCGTACGCGTTGCCCTGCTGCTGGTTAGTCTGCTTAAACCACGCCAGCTCCATGCCGGTCTGGTTGCCGTTGTTCCAGATCCAGGCTGGACGCACGACCGCACGATAGCTCTGGAAGTCGGTATGCGCCCCGGTATCATAACTGTAGATATCATTGCCCGCCGACCAGGCTAACGCATGCGCCAGTACAACAGACGATGCGGGGTAAAACTCGCCCTGCGAGATCACGCGCAATGCCTTGCCATAAGTGTGTTTGCCATAGTAGTTGTCGCCATTGCCATACCCCGGACTGGCATTGGAAATCAGTGCAAAACCGCTGGCCAATGAGTTATCCGCCGCCTGGACGGTCAGCTCTTCAAAACCGCCCGCATCAAAACGGTGTCGCAGCACCGCCCCCGCAAGCCAGGCATCTTTCACGCTAAAGTGGCTGCCGTTATCTTCACTGTTTTGGTAACTGTCGGATTTGTTCGCCCGCGAATATCGGCCGAGAAGTTCCGCCGTCGTGTTGCTCGCCACGGGGATCTCTTTATAGCGAATATCCACGGTGTTGGTATTCACCTGCATCGCATCCTGGGTTGCCGGGTAGTTAACGGCATGGGCATTGAGATCCTGGCGAACCAGCGCCATGCTGAGCTTCCCGGCACCGACCTGCCAGTTCTCAATCCCCACCCCGGCACCGCTGTCAGTCAGGTGGCTTTTCCAGTCCAGCATCTGAATTTCGTATTTGGGCAGGTTATGTTTACCGATCCACAGAGAGGCGTCCGGTGCAAAGGGAAGAAACCCGGTAGTAGTGAGATAGATGTCAGAAAATTGCAGCAGGTTTTCCGAATCTTTATCAAACCATGCAGTGCCGTACTGCTCACCCACGTTACCATCCAGCGTGACCACCGCATGGGCAGATTTGCCATCTTGCGCATAGACGCGCTGCTTAAATTGCAGATCGAACCACGACGAGTATTCATTACCGAAACGCCCCAGCGAACCAATGGCATACTCTTTTGGCGAACCGTGATTGCCCGTTCCCCACCCGGAGCGCAAATAGCCGGTAAATGAGAAACCCATATCCTCTTTTACAAAATCGCTTAACGCTTTTAGCGTCTGCGGTGTCGTTTCCGCTGTCGAACCATTTGTATTTTTGCGATTGATTTCAGATTTATTTATTTCTTGATTATTAGCCACCCCGGTAATAGAAACAGGCGTGGTCATTTGTTTATATTTATTCAATTCCGCTTTGGTTTGGCTGAGTTCACGCGCATTTTCTTCCAGTTTTTTCTCCAACTGAGCAAGCCGCTCTTCAACGGATAAAGGTTGCCCCCAGGCGTTGCCACACGCGGCAGAGATCAACAACACGAGCAATGATTTTTTCATAGCATACAATCCATGTGTTATATAATTAGAATACAAAGTTAGTGGTTTACTTATTTAAAAGCGCCCTATTAAAAGAGCGAAAATGATTCTAACCCAGGTTAATTAAATAAATACAGTTAAAGATAATCCATTTATTTTAAAAATAAAAACGCAGTTATTATAAAGATGGGTATATATGCGTTAAAAAGACAATTAATCAGGAAGTTTTTAATAGATAACAGGTTCACATTAAGTACAAAAGATCGTTTACATAAAAGTTAATGCGCGGATAAAACAGGGGGCCTGATGCCATAAACATATTTGTGCAGGGATTCTAATAATTGATAAGAGCAATACGCCGTATTCCTCCTGACCTGGTAACGTTTGGTCGTATTAACACACTTATTCCGGTTATCGAGCTGCCCTTTTCCTGCTGAGCGACTGCGGAATAGCACAGCAGGCGAGGCCTCTCCGCACTTTTTATCGAATAGAAATCGCCGTCGCCGCGTTTACCCTTCATTAACACGCAAATGGGGCCTCGTTTATGACTGAAAAAACATCACCGTTAACACAGCTACGCGTTAGCACCGCCCTGCATGACCTGCAAAACGCATCCGCGATCCTGCGACGTCTTCTGTTGCCGGTGGTATGTATGCTGCTGCCTGTCATGCCCGTTTTCGCAGCGGGTGACAATAATACCAACAGCAAGACACCGGATTGCCCCAGCGGGCAGGTTTATGACAGTACGGCGAAACAGTGCGTCCCGGCGAAAACAAGCCAACTCAGCGATGAAGATAAAACCCGTTATGCTTATCACCTGGCAAAAAAAGGGGAGTATCAGGCAGCGCTGAACCTGCTCAACACACTTAAAAATGGCAATACGGCTGAAGCCTGGAATTACCGGGGATATGCCACGCGTAAGCTGGGGCGTACTGATGAAGGTATCGGCTATTATCAGCGTTCATTAGCACTCAATCCAGCCTATGCCAAAGCACGCGAATACCTGGGCGAAGCATGGCTGGTAAAAGGGCGTCCTGACCTGGCAAAAGCGCAATTGCGCACCATCGCGACACTTTGCGGCCATGGTTGTGAAGAGTACCGGGATCTGCAGGCAGCTATCGACGGCCATCCTGAATCCTGAGTCATGGTAAGAGGATAAAAAGATTACGACCCGTGACGTCCGTCAGCATCTTGCTGAACATCTGACACGCCTGTGGCGCTATGGGCTGGTTCTGTCGCGTAACCGCGAGGTGGCGGAAGAACTGGTTCAGTCTACCTGTGTTCGCGCGCTTGAAAAAAGCGCGCAGTTCACCCCTGGGACACGCATTGACAGTTGGTTATTCACTATCCTGCATTCCATCTGGATTTCAGATGTGCGTGCCCGCCGGGTGCGCCTGGGACAGGGGTTCGTTGAAAGCGATGAGTTACTGGCGCCGGATACGCATGAACAGGATGAAGCACGCCTGCACTATGCGAAAATCATGCAGTGCGTAAGCGCACTGCCGGAAGCACAGCGCAATGCCATGTTCTTAGTCTATGTTGAAGGTTTTACCTATCAGGAGGCAGCAGACACATTGTCTGTACCGATTGGCACTATCATGAGCCGGCTGGCTACGGCGAGGGCAAAAATCGCCCAGGTGATTCACACGCCGCCCCCTGTACAGGAGAAACGATATTGAAATCAATCAGATTTACAGCACCGTACAGCGATGAGGCGATAGTCGCCTGGCTCGATGGTGAAATGCCAGCCAGTGATGCAGAGCGCTTTGCGATCGCGCTTGGCCAGGATAAACACCTGGCCGAACGAACCGACGAGTTAAGGCTCAACCAGGCAGACGTTGCCCGTGCCTTTGCGCCCCTCCTGGGGGATGCGCCGCAGTCTCGTATGGAGGAACAACTGGCTAACGTGCTGGCCCACCAACCTGCCCCTTTTCACAAAGCACCGGGCGTCAGTCGACGCGCGTTGATCGCGGCCTCACTCAGTTTTCTGGCTATAGGTTCGGGGCTGGGCTATTTCGCGCGCCCCGCGACCAGGGTTCAGGGCGAAAGCGAAAAAATGCGTGACCTTGAGGCACAGTATATGTCTCTGTACAGTGCGGAAACATTGCTGGATGCAGACAGTTCCCCCTCAGCGTTGCAGCGTGGGCTGGCGCGTACGGCACAAGACATAGGTTTGCGGGCGAATGAACAGCAACTGGTACTGCAAGGCGCAGAGCTGAAAATGGTGCGGATGCTGCGCTATGACAGCACCTCGATTGCGCAAATTGCCTGGATGCATGCCGATTACGGCCCGATGGCGCTCTGTATTTCACCGGACAGCCATCCTGCCAGCACAGAACTTCGTCATGAACAACGCCATGCGATGAACCTCGTCTGGTGGCATTCCAGAGGCTATCAGTTTGTGTTGATCGGCCGTAACCCTGCCGACCAATTGCAACAAAACGCACTGACGTTGCAAGCGGCGTTGGCATAGCAAAAAAAAACGCACCGGCATGCTGATTGACTGGCTGCCAGGGGGATTTATACGGCCTGGTGTGGGCGGGCCTGAATCTCAATCGTGATCGTCACGGTGTCATCCACCAGCGCGGCAAAGCTATCCATATTGAATGCTGAGCGCGAAATCGCGGTCGAGGCATGCAGAAAAATATTCTCCGCACCCGAGAGTTCGCCATGTTGACTTTTCAGGGAGGCATCAAGGATCACCGGGCGTGTGACATTTTTCACGGCCAGGGTCCCGAATACCCGAAAATGTCCCTTTCCGAGAGCCACCACGCGACTGCTTGTGAATGCGATGTTTGGGTAGTGTGCAGCATCAAAAAAAAGGTGGCTTTTCATCTGATACGTTAACAGGGTATTGGACGCCTTAAGGGTATCAACCGGAATGGTGACGTCTATCCGGTCGCCACGTTCATTTCCGGTATCCAGCGTAATATTTCCCGTCACCTTTTCCAGGCTGGCTTCTGAGGTCCCCCCAAATGCATGCCAGGCGAGGGCAATCGTCGTTTTCTGCGTGTTGATACTGTAGCTGGCAGGGCTGGCATATAACGAAAATGGCGTGATTAAAAATCCGAGAGCGATGACGGGCATGATACGGGTCATAGTGGTAATCCTTGAGGTGGTTACCGTGTAAACGCGTCAACCTTGCTTCTTATTCGATCCCGCATCTCGTTTCACAGCAAACAGACGGTAAAAGAGAGAAAGCGATAGAGAATATATTGTTAAAATATCTTAAATTTCAGTCAATTATAAACAAAATGAGTGTGCAGGATAATCAGATGTGCGTTTGCATTACATCCCTTCTCGCTCATGCGGATCGTCTGATCCCACCGGGTCAGTCTGTATGTGCCAATAGCGAAAATTCACTCGTTGTCGCTCAAATCGCTGACAGAAACCGTCAACACGAACCTCTGCTGTTCGCGCTTGAGGGACAGCCATACTCAAATCTCTCACAAGGCTCAATATCAACGTGAGGCGCGTAACAAACGCTGGCGATTACCTATTCTGCTCCCGCCATTGCCTGACATGGTCGACCAGAGCGCGTAGTTTGGGTGCCATATTACGGCGTTGAGGAAAATAGAGATAGAAGCCCGGAAAAGAGGGAAGAAACGCGTCCAGCAATGAGACAAGTTGCCCTGTTTCAACAAACGGTCTGAACGTATCCTCTGTGGCAAAGGTAATTCCGCCACCGGCGAGCGCAAGCCGCAACATCAGGCGAAGATCGTTCGTTGTGATCTGCGGTTCAATCGCCAGGTTGAAAGGTTCTCCCGCCTCCTCAAATTCCCAGCGATAAGGGGCGACATCTTTGGCAGGACGCCAGCCAATACACCGGTGATGGATCAATTCACGCGGGTGTACGGGTGTGTTGTTAGCCGCGAGATACGTGGGCGAGGCAACCACCATTTCACGTTGCTTTCCTGTAAGCGGGACGGCAATCATATCCTTTTCGATCACCTCCCCAAGTCTGACGCCAGCATCATAACCCGCGGCCACAATATCAAACTCTTCATCCGTCACGACAATATCAACCGTCACGGCGGGATTGGCTGCCGCAAACGAGGCGATCAGCGGGCCGGAAAGAAACGCTTCTGCTATCGAAGTCACTGCGATCCGCAGACATCCTCGCGGCAGCGTGTCCGACGCCACGTCTTCGAACGCCGCGTCAATACTTGATAACGGTGATGACAGGGACTGACGCAGACGTTCTCCCGCTTCCGTCAGCGTGACTGAGCGAGTCGTTCGCATTACCAGCATGGTGCCGAATGCGTCCTCAAGCCGCCTTATTCCCTGGCTGACCGCCGATCGGGTGACATCCAGGCGAGCAGCGGCAGCACTAAAATTACGCTCTTCTGCCACCGCGAGAAAAACAGGTAAAAGGTTAAGATCGATTTTCATTGTTTAATGCCGCTAACCAGTGAGTCCAGTAATGACAGGATACTGAAAACAATCGCGACGTTCTATGATCGATTCGAACTCAACTGAGGAGCATGCTATGGATAAAGTGATAGTCATTACCGGCGCATCCAGCGGGATTGGAGAAGGTATGGCCAGAGAGCTTGGAAATGCCGGCGCGAAGGTGTTATTAGGGGCGCGCAGGCTGGAACGTATTGAAGCCATTGCCACAGAAATACGCAGCGCAGGGGGGATTGCCCTGGCGCGGGAGTTAGATGTCACCAGTCGCCTGTCGATGGCGGGCTTCGTGCAGGCAGCGCTTGATCAATGGGGTCGGATCGACGTGCTGATCAACAATGCGGGTGTCATGCCACTTTCTCCGCTTGCAGCGGGCAAACAGGATGAGTGGGAACGCATTATTGACGTGAATATTAAGGGGGTGCTCTGGGGGATTGGTGCTGTTCTTCCTGTCATGGAAGCCCAGGGCTCCGGTCAGATAATCAATATAGGATCTATCGGTGCCCTGACTGTGGTGCCAACCGCTGCCGTCTATTGCGCCTCAAAATTCGCCGTACGAGCGATTTCGGATGGTTTACGTCAGGAAAGTTCGACTATTCGCGTGACTTGCGTCAACCCTGGCGTGGTGGAGAGTGAGCTGGCCTCAACCATTACCCATACGGAAACCAAAGCGGCGATGGATGTGTACCGTTCTGTGGCACTTAAACCTGCGGATATTGCCCGCGCCGTTCGGCAGATTATTGACGCTCCAGAGAGTGTTGATACAACCGAAATAACCATCAGGCCAACGGCATCCGCCAACTGAAATACCTGACCGGGAACTGGCGTCGTGTCGGTGTAGACTGCCTGCTTTGCTCCGAAAGCAGATTCCGGAAGGAGAGAAAAGTGAGCCAGAAACAGCGTTCAGCACTGAGCCGTTTCCGGCTCCCTGCTCACCTGGGGGTTCTGCCGTCAGGCTCTATAAACGCACCGGACTCATCCCCTTCCAGAGCATATTTAACCGGCCGCCGCGCCCCCTCCGCTGGCGTCATTACCCCGTAACCCGTCAGGTCCGTTTTTACAAACTTCGGGCTGACAGCGTTGCCTTTTATACCGGTGTCCCTCAACGCTTCGCTCGGTTGAACAGTAAACATATCCAGCGCAGCCCTGGAGGCATTGTAGCCAATAAAGTGTGAAGCGTAAGACGTGGAGGTCGGGTTATCGTTAAGCGTCAGCAAGCCTAATCAACTGAAAACGTTAACTATCCTGACACCTCCAGGAGCCGTTAAAACCCTCTTCTGCGGAAAATGGCACGGGATCCGGGAGGTATTTTCACTCCTGACGGTCATGCGAAGTGAGACATATAATGTCTTAAATGACTACCATAATCGTCATTTAAGACACTTCTTTCTCACTTATGATTCTCTCATTGAATCAATCGTGATCGAAAGGAGTCTGCAATGAATCTCGCAACACAACCCACTAAAGGCACCGCCGTGATCACAGGTGCGTCTTCCGGTATCGGTGCGATTTACGCGAATCGACTGGCGCGCATGGGTTACGACCTGATCATTATCGCTCGCAATCATAACCGCCTGAATCAGATGGCCAGCCACATTACTGCTGACACCGCCCGTAATGTGGAAGTGCTGGCAGCCGACCTTGGAGATGCCCAACAGCTTGCCGCTCTGGAGCGAAAACTGCGTGACGATGCCAGCATCACACTGCTGGTGAACAATGCCGGTGTGGGTACGCATACGCCGTTGTTGTTGAGCGAAGTCGATGAGATGCAGGCGATGATTAATATCAATGTCGTCGCCCTGACCCGTCTGACGTATAGCGTGGTTCCAGGTTTTGTCGCGCGAGGTACGGGCGCCATCATCAATATCTCCTCGATTGTCAGCCTCGCGCCGGAACTGCTGAACGGCGTATACGGCGGTACAAAAGCCTTTGTATTGGCATTCAGTCAATCACTGCATCACGAACTCGCCGAAAAGGGCATTCACATCCAGGCCGTGCTGCCGGGCGCGACAGCAACACCGTTCTGGGATAACGGTGGCTTACCCCTCGAACAACTCGATAAGTCGATAGTGATGAGTGCTTCTGACCTGGTCGATGCCGCGCTAACGGGTTTTCTTAACGGGGAACTTGTCACCATCCCATCATTGCATAACGACGCTTACTGGCAGGCGATGGAAAGCAGTCGTCAGGCCATGATTCCACATCTTTCACGTAACGTACCCGCCGACCGTTATCGCGTCGGCCCGGCTCGCTAATTATTTAGCCAACAGGAATAACCGTATGAAACTGACAGGCAACACTATTTTTATCACTGGCGGCACGTCCGGGATTGGCCGCGCGATGGCGGAAAAATTTCATCAACTGGGAAATCAGGTGATCATTTCAGGCCGCCGTAAGGCACTTCTGGACACGGTCACGGCTGAAAATCCGGGGATGGCTTCCGTGGTGCTGGATGTGACCGATGCATCCAGCATTAAATCGGCGGCGAAAGAGGTGCTCTTGCGCTATCCGGCGCTGAATGTCGTGATCAATAACGCTGGCATTATGCCGTTTGATAACGCCTCCGCTGAACTGGACGACGAGATGGCTACCACCTTACTGGATACCAACCTGTTGGGCACTGTTCGGGTCAGTTCAGCTTTTGTTGAGCACCTAAAGCAGCAACCGGACGCGGTATTGATCAATAACAGTTCGATTCTGGCCTTTTTACCCCTGGTGACCAATGCACTCTACTCAGCAACCAAAGCGGCGATTCACTCGTACACCCTGTCGCAGCGTTTTTTACTGCGCGATGCCGGTGTGAAGGTCATTGAAATTTCACCCCCTTGGGTTGATACCGATTTGATCTACAAAAGCGGTGACTCCCGCGCGATGCCATTAGCCGATTTTATCCAGCAGACCTTTGACAAACTGGCGACAGACGCCATTGAAGCGATTGTAGAGAGTGTGCTGCCTGCGCGTGCAAATCCGGGTTTGAATGAACACGAGATGGTGAATGCCTTCAACCAGTCAATGATGGATAACCCGATCCCGGTTGCGTAACCTGCTCTGGGGCAGGTAACTGCCCCCGTTCTGGAGTTGATAATGCAAAATCACCTGTCCACCTCTCAACGCCGCGCACTATGGGCGCTTAGCCTGGCGTATTTTATTCAGGCGACCGGTTCGCTTTCCGTAGCGGGCAGTCTGGTCCCGATTTCTCAGGAGTGGGGGATCAGCGATGCACAAAGTGCTCGTCTGCTCTCTATTTTCGGTCTGACATTTGCGCTCGGCGCGCCGCTGGCACAGGTTATGTTCGGCAAGTTCATGCGCAGAACACAGGTGCTGGCAGGCATGCTGGTATTTAGCCTGGGCGCCCTGACTTTTGCCATTGCTCCGGACTATAAGGTGCTGGTGGCTTCGCGGATTGTCATGGGGCTGGGTGCCTCTCTGATCGGTCCGGTACTGATTGCGCTCGGCGCAGAGTTAGTGGCTCCTGAAGAACGTGGCAGCGCCATTGCCATGATCCTGCTGGGCGTCTCAATGGCCAGTATGGTCGGTATTCCGCTGGCGGCATGGCTGGCCACCGTCTGGGGCGCGCGGATGTTATTCACGCTTATCGCGCTGATGAGTGTCCTCACCGCCAGTAGCGTGTTTCTGCTGGTGCCCAACGTGGTCAGCGGTGTTGATATCCGCTTACGCCAGGTCGGCATGGTGCTCAAGCAAGGCAAATCACTGGCCGCCTTTCTGGTCGTCTTTTTTATCACCTCCGGCGTTTACGACATGTACGCCTTTATCTCGCCGATGATCCGCGATCGCTGGCAGGGTGATACCCCGGCCGTCTCCATCGCGCTGGCCGTTATTGGCTCGGCGGGTATTGTGGGGAATCTTTTTGTTGCCCGTGCTGCACGCCACTACAGTGCGGAACACTTGTTGGTTGTCGGTCTGACGTTGCTGGTGGCGGATATGTTGCTGATCATGCTACTACCGGCTCAACTGTCATTGTTGTATCTCCTGCTGGTGGTCTGGGCCTTCTCCACTGATCTGTTATGGCCCACTCAACAGCGGCGTATTGTGGAGATCTCAACGGCGGAAACGCGTGGAATTTCGCTGGCATTAACCAGTGCGTTTATGTTCTGCGGTATTGGTTTTGGTTCGGCCGTAGCCTCATGGCTTTATCCACTGTCGGGCTTTTACGGAGTAATGATAAGCTCAATCGTGTTCCTTCTGCTGGCATTGGCCAGTCTGTGGACGTCTGAGCGTTTACGCGCCCGCTCTGCGGAATATCAGGCGGTTAGTCTGTCATAAAGGAGTTGCGATGCACCGAATAGGATTAATCATTGCCGACCATTTTCAGATGCTGGCGCTGTCTACGCTGACGGTATTTGAGTTTGCTAATCTGGTCGCTGATCGCCCGTTTTATCAACCTGAGGTTTACTCCGAACATGGCGGTACCGTACGTTCTTCTTCCGGTATTGGTGTAGATTCGGCGAAGTTGAGCGAGGAAACGCAGGTGGATACCTGGCTGGTGGCAGGCGTGCTGTCTCCCCAGGAGGAACCCGCCAGCCCCGGCGTGGTTAATTTTCTGCAAACTACCGCCAGCCAGGCACGCCGTATCGCCGGGATCTGCACCGGCGCATTTGTACTGGCACAGGCCGGACTGCTGGAGCAAAAACGTGCCACCACGCACTGGGCGCACTCACACAGTCTGGTCTCACAACACCCCACTATTCGGCTCGAAGATGATCGTATTTTTATTATTGATGACACTATCTGGACCTCGGCAGGCATGACCGCCGGGCTGGACATGGCGCTCGGCATGGTAGAGAAAGATCTCGGTGCAGACGTTGCCCGTACGGTGGCGCATCGTCTGGTGATGAATCAGCGTCGCTCCGGCGGCCAAACGCAGCATTCGGAAATGCTTGCCCTGTCACCTCGCTCAGATCGTCTGCAAACTGCGCTGGAATATGCCCGCAACAATCTGCGCAAAACCCTGACAGTGGAAATGCTGGCCGATGCGGTGCATGTCAGCCCCCGCCAGCTTAGCCGTCTTTTTCGTCAGGAGACGGGCAAGTCCCCGGCAAAAGCGATTGAAGGGCTGCGGCTTGAGGCCGCGCGCGTCATGATTGAGCAAAGCCGCCTGTCGCTGGATGCCATCGCTCGTGAGTCCGGTTTTCGCGACAGACGGCATATGCGGGAGGTGTTTATTCGCGGGTATGGCATTCCACCTCAATCCCTACGCGCAGGCCGTTAAGCCATAGTGCTGTATTCACTCTGCAAGGGGGACGTGGGGTTATTATTCTTTTCCGCGAGCGCAGACTAACGGCGTGTCACCGAAAGGAAATGCAAGTTTGCACGATAACATTACGCCTGTTCATCGTTGCCGTCCGGCAAGGTTCCGGTGAAAAAGGGGCTATGCCCACGTCTACGATACTGAGCAGGCGTGATACCGTAGGTTTTTTTGAACGCTTTCGTGAAAGAGGAGAGCGACAAAAAACCGCACTGCTCAGCCACACCCTCCATCATCAGGTTTCGCGCTTCTGAAAGTAGCCTCACCGCCAACATCATACGCAGTTGATTAAGCCAGGCCTGCGGTGTCTGATGGTAGCTGTTTGAAAAGTGACGGGCGAAGGTGGCTCGGGACAAAAAACAGCGTTGCGCCATTGATGCCATCGTCCATGGCGCTGCCGGATCGGCGATGACAGCCAATACTGCAGGAGCAAGACGTTTATCGCTTAGCAAACGCAATACCCCGGCAGGAGGCTCGCGCCGCGACAGTAAAATACGCAGGATCAACGCAAGCAGCGTATCTGCCAGCCCCTTAACGATGCTCGCACTGCCCGGCAAACCGCTTAGACTTTCGCGTACCAACATTACCAGTAGCGCTTCCAGCTCGGGGCAATCGTGTCGCTCATCGGTACGGAGATGGATCAGCGTTGTTTCATCGGCGAACATCCAGCGATAGCCCGGATCGAAATGAAAGTCACCGCACAATACCTCTACCGCAGGCCCCGGCCCTTCCGTCCACACTTCAGTTACGATGCCATTATTGTTGACCTGCGCGGGAACGACCTGCCCCCAGTCCACAAGGCTTTGCAATAAATGCGGCGATCCGTGCGGGAACAGAACGATATCGCCCGCGCGAACATCGAATGTGTTCCCTTCAACAACCAGCCGGGTTTCACCATGAAGAATGACATGCCAGGGCACAATACCGGCGACCTGTTGCGGGTGGTCGGCGTCCCAACGCCCGGTAAAACGGCAGTGGAGATTGACGTTACATACTGGCGCGAGTAAGGAAAGCAAGCGACTGAGGTTGTCCACCCTGGCTCCTGAGACGATAAGACAAAAAGTCGAGACGATACGGCCAGAACGTCAGCCCACCGCGCCCTATTATGTGCTCATCGCCGATACGGCGAAACCCTTAAACTGAAAGGAAAAAATGATGAGCCGATTAACTTCCGTACACCCCGACAATGCGACGGGTCAGACAGCCGAACTCTTTAACGCCATTAAACGGGCGATGGGTAAAGTCCCGAATGCCTACCAGACCATCGGGATCGCCCCCGACATTCTGAGTCAGGCATTGCAACACAACGCCACACTGGCGAAAAGCCAGCTGAGTAAACAGGAAATTGAAGCCGTTAACCTTGTGGTGAGTGAGGTGTCAGGATGTGATTATTGTCTGGCGGCGCATACGTTAACCGGAAAAATGGCAGGTTACAGTATTGAGCAGATTCAGGCATTACGTCGGGGAGAGTACCCGGAGGATCCGCATCTTGATGCGCTGGTCAAATTTGTGAAAAAACTGGTGACGACCCGTAACACCTTACCAGAAGAAACCGTCAGCCGTTTTCTGGCAGCAGGCTTTAGCGACCGACACGTGGTTGAAGTGATCAGCGCCGTCAGTGCAATTCTGTTCACGAATATGATTAACCGTGTAAATGACACCGTGGTGGACTTTCCAAAAGTAAACTAACCCACTGCATGTGGCAGAAAGCCCTCTCTTTCTGCCACAATATTACGTCTCTCCTTACCCACATCCCGGCGAATAAAACAATGGGGAGCAGGTCAGGGTCTCGCGCAGACGCAGAAAAAGAGCCTGTTTGCCCCTACCGGAAAAATGTCGCCATTGCCTCACTCAGTGCGTTGGGCTGTTCATCCGGGATAAAGTGACCACTCTGCGGGATAGTGATGCCCGTTACCACCGCCGCAAACTGATGTAGCGGGGTCGCCATATCAGGAATAGATCCCTCTTCAGCGCTAATTGCCAGGAGCGGTAGCATCAATTTACCCTGCCCGCACCGCGTCCGATTCTGGGCGGCTGACACTGCCGCCTCGCGATAAGGCGCTAACCCTGCGCGAAGAGCACCACGTTGTCTCATTAACCGCACATACTCTGCGATATCCTCATGGCTAAATGCCATCGGACTGGCGGTTTTGCGCCGCAGGAACCATTCAAGGTAAACATCCTCACGCCCGCTAATTAACGCTTCCGGCAGATCGGGAAGCACATGGAAAGCAAAGTGCCAGGTCTTCCAGGCTTTATCAGGTGTTGCAGGTAAGGCATCCGGCAATGTGATACCCGGGATACCGGCATCCAGCAGCGCCAATTTGATGACCTGCTGGCTATAACACATGGCATAAGGCCACGCGACCCAGGCACCGACATCATGGGCGGCAAGGTAATGTCTTTCAATCTTGAGCGTTTGCATAAAGCGATAGACATTTCCGGCCAGTGTCTGTGTATCGTAGCCAGCCAGAGGCTTGTCTGAGTCGCCCTGACCGGGCAGATCAAGCGCGATGAGGTCGTAACGATCGCCGAGCAGCGCCATCACTTTGTACCAGGCATATGCGCTTTGCGGAAAGCCGGCCAGCAGCAGCAACACGTCACCATGCGGGTTGCCGCCTCTGACATAGTGCAAGCGAACACCGTCGACTGCCGCGTAGAAATGAGCAAAGCCGGGCAAATTATCGACCGGTTGCGACCAGGGTTGTGTAATTGATTGATCAGGCATTTATCACTCCGGTTATTTAGGAAATGAACATTTCCTTTATGGTTAAAATTTTTAGTCGAGTAGGGCCATGACCGTGGCTACCAGACGATCATGTGCCGGTAACTCACCGCTCTTACCCGCCACACGCATACCCAGCACCAGACACATCAGGACGCTGCTCAGTGCTTGTGCATCATGTCGTGGATGCACAGACCCATCCTGCTTTCCCTGCTCAATCAGTTGGCGGATCGTGTGTTGGTTGCGTTCAAGTGCAGCGCGGACCAACCCGGCCAGTCCGTCGTCAAGCAGCCCCAATTCAATGGCACTCCCGACAACCAGACAACCGCGTCGCCCCTCCATATCGCTGGCAGACTCAAGATAGAAGCGCAGGAGTTCGGCGATTTTTGCCCGCCCATCAGGTTGCTGTGTCAGGCGCTGACGCAGGGTTTGATTGCGCAGCGAGGTATACCGTGCAAACACTTGCAGGAAGAGGCTTCGCTTGTCGTGAAAGGCTTTATAGATACTGCCGGCCGTGAGCTGCATCGCCTCGCTTAGATCGGTTATCGACGCACTGTGGTAACCCTTTTCACGAAATACCGGTATTGCAAGATCCAGCGCTGAATCCGGGTCGAACTGTCGCGGGCGTCCCCGTTCACGGGCACTGTGCAATGTCTCAGGCATCATGCTCTCCATTTTGGAAATAATCGATTCCTAAATACTCCCACAGAAAACGACAATTGGAAAGTTTTCCGCTTGATGAAAATGCGCGCTAAAACGAAACACGCTCGCGAACCGCAGGTGCCGCAGGTGCCGCAGGTGCCGCAGGTGCCGCAGGATGAATAATGTCGCTCAGTTCGGGTGAATCTCCATTCGTCCCTGGCCAGAAAAGTCCGTCAGTTATAAAAAACCACCCCTCATCAAATTAGCCAAATAATATGCGACAACCCTTTGTAGTATATCAGCCCGATACGTACTTCAATCGGTTGAATAGAGCGCTAAAAATACTAAAAATTGCCTTTTTCAATCCGCCTCAAATACATCCTTTAATATATCCATATCTATTCGCCTCCTGTATACTTCGCGATTAACTAAAAAAATGCGCTTGTTATTGTTGTATTATTTTTTACTATGAACCAGGGAAAGTAAAATGAATAACAGAGTTCTTTTTCTAAAAAATATGCACGTCCTTGCACAAAAACTCAGTTGGATTGAAAATGATTCCGTCGTGGATGAGTTGAAGGATTTATTTATTGCAAATAGTCATCTATTAAATGATGATGAGAATACCACAACATTTATTAATCAACTGATTTACTGTGCTGGGAAAAATGTCACACCAGACGATGTTGAAAACTTACTCTCTCACTTAACTGATTTTTTTATATACTATTTTTCAATACAACCGTGTCATGTTTTCTTCGTCGGAAGAGATTGGGACTCCTACCAGCAAAACGCGCTTTTCCTTCCATCTAATATGGAAAAAGTAACCGCATTCGAAATCAATCTGGACACAGCCCCGGAAAGCATCCAGCTAAACCAGAGTGACGATACGTTTATTCCCCTGATCGTCACAGATTCCACAGGGTTTAACTTCATCAAAAAAAATAATATAGAATTCCCTGACGCGCTAACCATCCTGCAATTTCCAGAGAAGAATACCAGTCTTTATAGTATGGATATTGGATTCATACCTCTTCTTAATGCTCGTTATAAAAAAATCATCAGCGATCCAAATGTACAGAGTGTGATACTTGGATCATCCTATGCATACCAGGGATTCCCTGATGAGCTATTAGATAAATCAGTAAACCTCTCTATCTTCTCCGGTGATTTTACTTTATCGTACAGCCTGATTAAGAAAATAACAGAAACAACACATATACGAAATTTCATTCTCTGCATCGGTCTTTATGATGCTTTTTATGAGTTATCAATGGGCGCTGCCCCAACGTTCCCTATTGCTCGCTACTTCTGCAAAAGCCAGGATATTGAATACAATTTCAGGAATAAAGTCGATAACTCCAATAGTAGTTCAACTAGCCAACATATTCTGAGCCCACTTGATTTGCTCATCAGGCATATCTACGAGAGAAAAACTCACCTTAAGTTTTATAATGATGAGGAATTATCGAGACTCAGTAGTCTGTTGCTTGATGAGCCGATTGTAAAAAAATCTGTCGATTTTATAAATGAGAGAAACTATCGCACTGACTTTTCATATTCATCAGCAGACATCCTGACACGTACATCAGAACTATCAAAGGCTTATACAAGAAAGCATAGTTTTGAAAATAATAAAGAGGTCATTTCCTCCATGATAGAGTTAATTAAAGAAACGAACTCTACCATTAATTTTATCGTTATGCCGTTCACTGACTTTTACGTTGAAAACTTTGATAAAAACCTAAAAAATGAAACGCTGGAGTATATCGAAAGTATTACTGATGGCCAGAATGTATTCATGACTGATTTATCGACACATGAAGCATTCACGCCTGAAGATTATTACGATTCGGATCATTTGAATTTTAATGGCGCCCGAAAGCTCTGTCACGTTGTTAAGCAGCTAGGGTGTGAAATTTAACAAACAGGCGTGTTATACCGAAAAATCGCTTTTCCTTATGGCTTAACAGCAGAAAAGCGATAATGTGGCCTTTAGCCTGACGCGCATTCGTCAGGTTTTTTTGGGTCAGGATTTATCATACAGCGCATTGCAAGCATGACCGAAACCGGATGACGGCGTTTTTTACGCTCCAGGAGAGCATGACGTATCCTGAACGTCAGACGACGTAATTTTTTGATTGTCCTGGAAAAAGTGAGCGAGCAAAGTACCGCCCCGTCATCTGAATCGGGGCGGAGCGTATGCGTATTTATTGACCGTGCATCGCCACACGCAGCCGGGAAGGACACGCAAAAAAGCGCTCAGAAGCGATATGTCACTTTCAGGCTTCCGGTGGGCGATGATTTTCGTTGCACAATCGGGCTGTTGCGTGCGTCCCCGGTCAACTGCGTATAGCCTGCTGCAGTAACCACGCTCCAGTCTGGGGTGAGCTTGTACGTCCAGTCAATATTCATGTTATAGGCATAAATTCCCGATCTGGCATCATATTGAGCAAACCCCGATGCGGCCGACTGTGATGCGCTTACGCCGTAGTAAGTCTGCATGTACTGGCTCGTCCCCCAACTGCCGGTCAGCGCCAGTGTCACGGAATTTTTGGGTGACGTATACAGCGGGCTGGTAATGCCAAAATGCAGCGCCGTACCGTTGCTTCGCTCAGAAATCGGCACCTCCGCCTGCAATTGCACATTAAGCCAGTCGGTCACCCGGTACCCTAACCCGGGTACACCAATCGCTGAGCCTTTGACGTCACCCATCCCCCGCAACTCATCGCTGCCGTAGCTGACTGAGTCGCTGTCCACGTTACGATCCTTACGGCCTGCGCGATAACTCAGCGCAGCGCTGTAATCCAGCTTACCGATATTGTTGCCGTAACCGATACCCCGCGTACTGCTGATGAAGAAACCATTTGCCATCGAGTAATCAAGCACCAGGGCCGTTGTGGCGCGGCTTTTATCCGAACCAGAATAGCGTGGCGCAACATCCACACCCCCCCGAGGGTTAACGCGTTGCCTTGTTGCTGTTCTGCCGCCAGGGTCGGGGTGGCCAGCAACGCCAGAATAATGCCCGGCACTACTTTTTTCAGGTTGCGACCCGAGAGTGAGGGGGGAAACTTATGACGCAGTTCGATGTTTCTCATTAAAGAAGTCCTTGTGGATTCAACTGATTACGATATAAACGGTTTTTAAACACCAGAACGCTCAGTTTGAATGCTCCCCCTAAAGTTCTCATGAGCCAAAAATGAAGAAAGCATGAAGCAAGTACAGGTGCCCCAAACCTGATAGATTTCCTGATATCGATTTTTTCTTCAGACGTTCTTCATTCACCGTTGATACAGTAACCATTGTGAAAATTCTCCTAATCGAAGACGACCTGGATCTCGGCAATGGCGTGCGTATTGCTCTTTCAGATCAAGGATTTGACGTCATATGGGTTCGCCGAAAAGAGGATGCGCTGCATCAGCTTGACGCTTGCGTGCCAGAACTTGTGCTGCTCGACCTCGGACTGCCCGACGGCGATGGCATGAGCCTGATGGCGTGCTTGCGTCAGCAGTGCAAGGGTATCCCGGTCATCATCCTGACCGCGCGAGGCACGTTGCAAGATCGCCTCAGTGGCCTGGATGCTGGTGCAGACGACTATCTCGTTAAACCTTTTGTGCTCGCCGAGTTGTTAGCAAGGGTGAGAGCCCTTGCACGCCGCAGTTACGGTTTTCAGGATGAGGCGATAGAAATCCGCGGCCTCTCTCTCCATGTGCCGACTCGTCGCGTAACCGTGGGTGCAGGTCATGTCGATTTGACGGCCAGTGAATACGCGCTGCTTGAAACGTTAATGTTGCGTGCTGACCGCGTGCTGACACGCCGTTTTCTGGAAGAAAAGATCTTCGGCGCAAAAGAAAACATGAGTAATGCGCTCGATGTGCATATGGGTAATTTGCGTCGCAAAATTGGCGACGGCTATGTACGCACGGTGCGGGGCGTAGGGTATGTCATTGATACCGTACCGATCCAGAAAGGAGCGGGTTGATGCGCAATGTTTGGCACCACCTGAGAACGCCAACGCTCGTGCGGCGAGTGATGATCGCGCAAATGGTACTGCTTACACTGCTTTGGTGTCTTTTTCTGACCTACGTTTTGTGGGAGGACTTGCGCAGTCCCCCGATACTAACGGGCAGTAAGACTTACGAAACCATTTTTACAATGATCGATCGTATGGACGATAGCCCGCAGAAGCGCACTGATGTTCTGGACGCGTTCAGCAAGGCCTTGCGGGAAGATTATGGCGGAAGTGAAGATCCGGAACTGTCAATCAGCCTGATCGTTCGGAAAAATAAAGAGATTATTTATGCATCTGATGGCGCCCCAACAGGCGTGACAAACACCAGGTATGGGAAAATCCAGACGATTCAGAGTGAAGGTCGTAGCTGGACTAGCCGTACCCTCAAATCCGAAAACGCCGATGTGGAGGTAACACTTATCACCCCTGCCGGAGGCTGGAACTTCTTTATTTACCTGAACTCGCGTGGCTACTACGTATTACCGCTGTTGGTGTGCATTCCTTTTCTTTTGTTTCCCGCGTGGCTGTCTATCCGCATTGCCATGCGTCCCTGGAACAAGGTCGTCACTGAAATTGCCTTCCGAACGCCAGAAGATCTCTCGCCCTTAAAAGAAGTGCCAAAACACAGGGAGCTTCGCCAAATGGTCGATGCGGTTAATGGATTCCTCACCAGAGTGCGAGAAAGCACGGAAAGGGAACGGGTTTTCATAGCCGATGCCGCTCACGAACTGCGTACTCCCCTGGCGGCGATGCGCATCAATGTTGAGGCCTTGCAAGCCTATATAAACAGCGATAGCCAACAGGAGTTACTTGCAGGGATTATTCGCAGCAATAGCCGTGCGGCTCGTCTCGTCAATCAGTTGCTGCTGCTGATGCACAGCGAAGCGCGTACAGACACGGTTATGGCGCCGGTGCCGCTGACGACGCTCATACAAGAGCGAATGGCTGCACTGGCACCGCTGGCGGCTGAACGTAGTATCGAGCTCGAATTCTACTCTCATGATGAAATCTGGATTACCGGTGTCAGGGAACGCCTGATGTCGCTGATCGACAACGTCATTGAAAATGCCGTGAAATACAGTCCTGAGGGCGGACGGGTTGTGGTAGAGGTACGATCATCTGATGCATCCACTCAGCTATGTGTCTCAGACGCGGGGCCAGGCATTCCCGTTGAATTGAGGGAGCGGGTGTTCGACAGATTTTTTCGCGATCCCAATCAGGTGCAAAGCGGGAGTGGATTGGGGCTTGCAATTGTCAACGCGGTTGCGCAGCAACACAACAGCAGCGTAAGCCTGAGTACCTCTGCCGAAGGTGGGCTCATGGTTACGGTTAACTTCCCAAACCACACGTCCGCCTGAACGAAAACACGGTTTTTGAACCCAGCCCGCCGGAGAGTATCCCCGTTCGGGCCCCTTCCAAAATGCTTTCCGAATACCGCCCCTAACGTCTTACGAACATCTGCTGAATGGCCAGGATCGTCTACCGATCAGGCGTCAGCCCACATTGAATGTGAGATCAGCGTTGCCTTTTGTGCACACCGGAAACTTATTTTTACGAGTCAGGTCACCCGTAGACTTCTTCAAAAAAATTGCCGTATTTGTTATATTATTGCTCATTGATTATTCACCTCTGCGGTGCCAAAAAGAACAAGATTCACCGCAACCCAGGACAATGAAATGTTAGATTACCGCTTCCCGACAGCTTTGCAGATGGTACTCAGCGTAGCGATGGCGGAGCAATTGGGTGAACGTTCGACAAGTGCGATTCTGGCCTACGGTTTGGAAGCGAATCCGAGCTTTATCCGCAAATTAATGGTTCCACTCACGCGTGACGGCATTATCGTCTCAACGCTTGGCCGCAACGGTTCTATTCACCTTGGTCGCCCGGCGGAAAAGATCACTCTGCGCGATATTTATGTTTCCGTCACCGAAGATAAAAAGCTGTGGGCGTCGCGTCCCGATATACCGGCTCGCTGCGTGGTCAGTGCCAACGCGTGCTGGTACTTCAAATCTATCGCCGATGAAGCAGAGCAGGCTTCGTTAGAGGTGTTAGCTCGCCATACCGTGGCAAGCGCGCTGGCGGAAGTCCAAAAAGCCAATACCAGCGGGTTCGATCTGGTGCCTGACATTGTTGCCCAGCATAAAAAAGCGCTTTGATTCTTTTCTGATGACAAAAAAAACCGCCTTCTCTGTGAAGGCGGTTTTTTGTTATCTGCAACAACTCAGGCAGGCAAAACGTCCCTTGCTGATTTGTCACGCGTAACAAGTTTACGCAGCGTAACGTAAAACACCGGTGTCAGGAACAGACCAAACAGCGTCACGCCCAGCATACCGGAGAACACCGTGATCCCGGTGACGCCGCGCACTTCTGCCCCCGCGCCGTGGCCGAGGATCAGCGGAATGGTCCCGGCAATAAACGCAATGGAGGTCATCACAATCGGGCGTAAACGCAGGCGACACGCCTCCAGCGCCGCTTCCATGATACCTTTCCCCTGAATTTCCAGCTCGCGGGCAAACTCAACGATAAGAATCGCGTTTTTACAGGCCAGTCCCATGAGAACCACCAGACCGACCTGCACGAACACGTTGTTATCCCCACCGGTCAGCCAGACGCCAAACAGCGCGGACAGCATCGTCATCGGTACGATAAGGATCACCGCCAGCGGCAGGGTCCAGCTTTCATACAGCGCTGCCAGCACCAGGAAAGCCAGCAGAACCGCAACCGGGAAGACAATCAGTGCCGTATTGCCCTGAGTGGCCTGCTGGAAGCTCAAATCCGTCCACTCAATATTCATCCCATTCGGCAGTATTTGCTTCGACATTTTGTCCAGTTGCGTCATCGCCTGCGAAGAAGAGAGTATGCGAGGATCCGCGTCGCCAATGAGATCCGCTGCCGGATAACCATTGTAGCGAATCACCGGATCCGGCCCGTACGTCGTCGTGATCTTCACCATACTGCCGATCGGCACCATTTCACCCTGATTATTACGGGTGCGCAGATTAGCAATATCTTCCACGCTGTCGCGGAACGGTCCGTCTGCCTGCGCCATCACACGCCAGGTACGCCCGAACTGGTTGAAATCATTCACATAAGACGAACCCAGATAGGTTTGCAGCGTACCGAAAAGATCGGTCAGCGACACCCCCTGCGCTTTCGCCTTATCACGATCGACCTGCACATCCAGCTGCGGAACGTTAGCCTGATAGGTTGAGATAGGGAAATGCATCCCTGGCGTCTGCATAATCGCACCGGACATCATGTTCACCGCGTTTTGCAACGCACCATAACCAAGACCAGCACGATCCTGTATGTACAGCGAATAACCAGACCCCTGACCCAGCCCTAAAATCGGCGGCGGCAAAATAGAGAAGCCAAAGCCCTGCTGGATTTGTGCAATTTTCGCGTTGATCTCAGCGTTAATCTCCGCCGCAGAATGTTTACGCTGGTCAAACGGTTTCAGGCCAAAAAAGACCGTCCCGGTATTCGGCGTATTGGTGAATTGCAACGCATTAAGCCCAGGAAAGGCGACCGCATAATCCACCCCTTCGGTGTTCATGCCGATTTCGCTCATTTTGCGGATCACCGCATCGGTGCGTGCCAGCGAAGAGCCTTCCGGCATTTTCACACCGCCAATTAAATAGAGCTTATCCTGCGTGGGAATAAACCCGCCGGGTACGGCTTTAAACATGACGCCAGCGGCACAGAGCAGCAGCACATACACAACAAACACCGCACCCCGTCGTCCAAGCGTTTTGCCAACCAGCCCCTGATAGCGGTTCGAGCTACGGTGGAAAAAGCGGTTAAACGGACGGAAAAGCCAACCGAACAGACGATCAATCAGCCTGGTAGGGAAGTCTTTCTGTGCGCCGTGCGGCTTTAACAGCATGGCCGCCAGCGCTGGCGAGAGCGTCAGCGAGTTGATGGCGGAGATCACTGTTGAAATCGCGATCGTCACCGCAAACTGTTTGTAAAACTGACCGGTTACCCCGGAAAGAAACGCCATCGGTACGAACACTGCACAGAGCACCAGCGCAATCGCGATAATCGGCCCGGATACTTCACGCATCGCCTGATGCGCTGCCTGAAGGGGAGCCAGTCCCTCTTCGATATTGCGCTCAACGTTTTCCACCACCACGATGGCATCATCCACCACGATACCAATAGCCAACACCAGCCCGAACAAACTCAGGGTGTTAAGTGAAAAACCAAGCAGGTAGAGAATACTGAACGTACCCACAACCGATACCGGCACCGCGATCAATGGAATAATCGACGCGCGCCAGGTTTGCAGAAACAGGATCACCACCAGTACAACCAGCACCACCGCTTCCAGCAATGTTTGCACGACCGCGCGAATCGAATCGCGAACAAACACCGTAGGATCGTAAGGTGCCGCCCATTTCATATCTTCCGGGAAACGCGTGGCCAGTTCGTCCATTTTGGCGCGCACCGCGTTAGACAAATCGATGGCGTTCGCCCCCGGAGACTGGAAGATACCAATCCCGACTGCGTCTTTATTGTTAAGCTGGGAACGCAGTGCATAGCTGCCAGACCCCATTTCTATACGCGCCACGTCGCGCAGGCGTACCAGCGAGCCGTCTTGCGCCGTTTTCAGAATAATATTGCCAAACTCTTCTTCGGTGTGCAGGCGACCCTGAGCGTTAATGGAGATCAGGAAATCGCTCTCTTTCGGCAGCGGCTCAGCACCAAGCTGCCCGGCGGAAACCTGTACGTTTTGCTCCTGCATCGCCGTGACCACATCCGAAGCAGTCAATCCGCGCGCCGCGACCTTATCGGGATCCAGCCAGATGCGCATCGCGTATTCGCCCGAACCAAAAATCTGAATTTGGCCGACACCGGGCAGACGCGCCAGTTCATCCTTCACTTTGAGCGTGGCGTAGTTACGCATATACAGTGAATCGTATTTACCGCCGGGCGAAAACAGATGCACCACCAGCGTCAGCGTCGGCGATTGTTTCTGGGTGGTAATGCCCAAACGCCTTACATCTTCCGGCAAACGCGCCTCAGCCTGTGATACCCGGTTTTGTACCTGAACCTGCGCCTGATCGGGATCCGTACCCGGACGGAAAGTAACGGTGGTCACCAGTACGCCGTCGGAGCCTGCAACGGATTTCATGTACATCATGTTTTCAACGCCATTGATCGCTTCTTCCAGCGGCGTCGCCACGGTCTCTGCAATCACTTTCGGGTTGGCACCCGGATACTCCGCACGCACCTGCACGCTTGGCGGCACGACGTCCGGATATTCGCTGACCGGCAGCAGCGGGATAGCGATTAATCCGGTGACAAAAATTAGAATCGACAGCACTGCGGCGAAAATCGGCCTGTCGATAAAAAAGCGGGAAAAGTCCATGTGTCGGATTCTCAAATAAGGGATCAGTTGAGGGCAGTGCTGGCGGTCATGGCAACGGTTTTCGCGTTAACCGGCATACCCGGCATAAACACTTTTTGTAAACCATCGACGATGACTTTATCGCCCGGCTTCAACCCTTGCTGCACGATGCGTAAACCGGCAGCCAGACGCCCCGGCGTGATATCGCGACGCTGCGCTTTACCATCTTTATCAACGATATAAACATATTTGCGATCCTGATCGGTCAGCACCGCTTTGTCGTCAATCAGCGTGGCTTTGAATTCAGCGCTACCCGGCAGCCGTACGCGAGCAAACAGTCCCGGCGTGAACTGACGCTGCGCGTTATCCAACAGCGCGCGCATACGGATCGTGCCGGTACTCGGCGTTAACTGATTATCAAGAAAATCCACTTTCCCCTGGTGAGGGTAGCCCTCCTCGCCAACAAGGCCAATCTCAACCGGTAGCGCCAGGTGATTGCTGGACGCCCCTTGCCCACTGCGGGCAAGATTTTGATAGTGGAGGTAAGTCGACTCATCCACGTCAAAATAGACGTAAACCGTCTTCTGCGAGACCAGCGTGGTGAGCACGCTGGCGCTGTCACCGGCAGTGACCAGATTACCGCTGGTGATCAACGCACGGCTGGCGCGGCCATCGATAGGCGCGGTGACTTTGGTGAAATCCAGATTAAGTTGCGCCGCGTCAACCGCCGCCTGCGCTGCGCGAATGTCGGCCTGTGCCTGGACGGCAGCCGAACGGCGCTGCTCCCATTCTTCACGGGATACCAGATTGGTATGGATTAATTTATTGGTACGCTCAGCCTCACTTTGCGCCAGGCTGGCCTGCGTTTTGGCTCTCGCTAACGTTGCCTGCGCCTGTTCCAGCGCGGCACGATAGGTTCGGTCATCGATAGTGAACAGCACATCGCCCTTTTTCACCTCCTGGCCGTCGGTGTAATTCACTTTATCAATGTAGCCGGAGACACGGGGGCGTAGCTGAACACTTTCCACCGCTTCAATCCGACCGTTAAAGCTATCCCACTGACTGATGGATTTCACGACCACATCAGCGGCGCTGACGGCGGGAGCTTGTGGCACGGCGTTCTGCGCGACACCGTCATCGCAGCCGACAAGCAGTACGGAAAGTAACATTACTCCCAACGCATGCAGATGAAAGTTAACCCAAGGTTTTTGCAGGCTCATTATTTTTATTCCGCTAATTGTAGCCGCCGGGCAAGACGCAGTAGAAGACACCGCGCCACTTCCTTTGTCCGGTCTGGCTTCAGGCCATTTGTGTCGTTCATCGCCACAAAACTGTAACAGTTACGAATACACTATCGCGGGGATTGTAGGGAGGCGCTAAATTTAGTGCAACAATAATTAATACACTTTATGTGCTATTTTGGTCAGCGCAAAAGACGCAATTCCGGCAAGGTCTTAAATGCAACAATAAAACTTGCAATTAATGCAAAATCGGGCCACCTTTAAATGCAACAGATAAAGATACCTTTTAAGCTGCGTGGGGGAACGAAATGAACACTGACGCATTTATGCACGATTTACTCGACTGGATCGACAACAACCTTGAAAGCCGTCTGGACATTGGCACCGTTTCCCGGCGCGCGGGTTATTCGAAATGGCACCTCCAGCGGATATTCAAAGAACATACTGGCTATACCCTCGGCGAGTATATTCGCGCGCAAAAACTGAAAAAATCGGTCGAGCGCTTAACGCACAGCTCTGAACCGATTTTGAACGTGGCGATCGCGTTGGGCTTTGACTCTCAGCAATCCTTCAATCGCAGTTTCAAGCGCCAGTATGGCGTGGCGCCCGGAGTATGGCGCCGTAGTATGGGCACCTCTGCAATGCGGACATTACGCCAGCAATCCACATAATATGTTGTCGTTTTCGCGGCAGCCCGTGCAGGATGAAGTCGTCAACCTGATAACAGCGCTACGGGCAGGCCGCCCGGCGTGTCCGGTTTGATGTTTCATCCAGACTGCCGATGTTAACCTGAGCAAGATTGCCCGTCAGCGGCTGGTGTAAGGACAGTAAAGAAGCGTTAATTCCGCTTGCTCCGTATGGGATGCGTAAACGCCGATTTTCGCCGATATCAGCTTTATCACTGCAACCAGGCTTGATTCATTATGAAACTTAAAAACATCACTCACTCATGAAATTTAAGAAAATGAACATCATAAACTAATGAGTACACCTGAGAATTTCGACGAGCATACTCTTATGACACATTGGCTGTGCATCGCAGGTCGAGAGATTACTCTACTCTATACTGCCGACATTCCCATTTAAACCCTTAAAACAAGCTTTGCATGTACAGCATGTAAATTCCACAAACGTCTGTTGAGTGCCAAAAGCGGAGTTAGTTGATACTTAAGCGTAGAAATTATTAAACAGATATGGGCCATGAACTTTAAAGAGAATTTGGAAAAATAACCCTACGCTTTATTTTTAATTTATCCTATATGGCATTAGTTTTCATAAATGAATAACATTAGAACTAAGAGTTGGTTTGTTTTTATACACCTCAATTAACTCCTCTATTAACTCTCGCGCCAGGATAGATGTCATAATATGGTCCTGCGCATGAACCATAATAAGAGTTACTGGTAATTTACCACAACCTTCATCCAGACCTATAAACTCAGTCTGCACCATATGAGCTTTATTTGCAGCCTCCTTTGATTTTTCTATTAACTCATTTGCCTTCTCAAACTCTCCATTTTTTGCATATGATAATGCCTCAAATGCACAGGACTTGGATTGCCCAGCACTTATAATGAGTTCCATAATCGTAGACTCTAAATCCATATTATCACCCACTTAAGCTAATTGATAATTATTAATTTATCTTGATGCGATTGCATTTATTAATAACGAAGTCCGGGATGTTTTGACCAATACCAGGTCTGTCAGGAATAGTGATATAACCATCAGTTGGCTGGATGTCATACTCACTCAGATTTCGGCTGAAATCGCTTAAATTTCCTATATGGTGTTCATGAATACAGAAATTAGGAATTACAGCTTCTATCTGTAAAGCTGCCGCAGCTGAAATTGGGCCACCACAAATATGTGGTTGAACTAATACATCATAGATCCTCGCCATGTCACAAATTTTTTTGGCTTCCGAAATGCCACCACAAGTCGCAATATCTGGTTGAATGACATCAAGCGAACGATTCTCCAAAAATGGCCGAAAACCATATCGAGTAAATATTCTTTCACCAGCCGCAAGTGGAACATCAACTTCATTACGTAGCTCCTTAACTAACTCTGCATTTAGCGATACGCATGGTTCCTCCATATAGAGGATGTTAAGATCTTTTATAAGTTTGTTAATTTGCAAAGCTGAATTGAAGTCTGTCTTAGCATGTAACTCCAATATAATATCCACATCATCTCCCACCGCTTCGCGAATAGCAACTAGTCTATCTCTGCAAAGTTTCAACTTTTCATGAACTAAAAAACCATCATTTCTTTTATTTTTATTCCCATGAATATCTCTTTGTAAGGGGTCAACTTTAATAGCAGTATAGCCCTCTTTCACTGCACTTTTTGCAGCATCTGCTAATTGTGTAATTCCTGGTAGCGGTGTTTCTTTATTACCCCAACCAAATTGAATTTGGCTGGCATAAGCTCGAACTTTGTTTCGACTTTTTCCGCCTAATAACTCATATACGGGCACATTCAATGCCTTACCTTTGATATCCCAAAGGGCAATATCAATAGCACTCATGGCAGAAAAAATTATGGTGCCGCCACCTTGTCCCCAGAAAGTGTCTCTGTAAAGCTGATCCCAAATTTTTTCTATTGCAAAAGGGTCCTGTCCGATAATCAACTTACCAAACTCCTGAAGTTGCCCAATCGCACCGAGCTTCGCATTACCATAGGCAACGCCTGCTTCACCAAAACCACTGATCCCTTCATCTGTATTAATTTTAATAAAAACGGGTTCATTTGGTGAGGACGGTTCGAAATCCGCACAAAAAATTTCTATATCTCTAATTTTCATATTTCACCTTTTCATTTTATATAATCGGATTTTAAAACTTAGAATATCAATTATAAAAGTCAACCAATCGGATCAAGAAACATTTTTATAGCAAAGTCTAAAACTTTGGTGCCATTCATTGAACCATAATCCAACATATTTATGACATCACAAGGAACTTTAGCTTCATTACATAATTGCTTTATTTCAGACAACTTGTAGCTGATTTGTGGCCCTAACAAAACAGCGTTTGCACCATCTAAATTTGACTTTAGTTGATCCGCAGCCACTGCATGGATTTCACAATCTATTTTTGCTTCATTAGCAGCTCGCTGCATTTTAGCAACCAACATACTTGTGGACATACCTGCCATACAACATAAAATGATCTTTTTCATCGGATAGCCTCGGCGATTAACTTCATTTAAATTTTTGTTTTTAAATTGCAACTTGTTCTGTTTTTAGTTCTTCCTGACATTTTTGTCTGTCAAAGACTTTGAAAAATGGATAATAAATAGCGCCAACAATAAGTAAATTAACCACCGTCAATATAACTGCGGCAATGCTGCCATTTGTAGCTAAAAAACCATATACTCCTATTGGAGTTGTCCATGGAAGAGTGACCCCAGTTAATCTGGGTACAATATCAGTCGCCATGGCAAAATAAGTAGTTGTTGTAGCAATAAGCGGTGCAATAATAAAAGGGATAAGCAACAGTGGATTGAGCACAATTGGAACGCCAAAAATAACAGGCTCGTTGATATTGAATATACCAGGCACTACCGACAATTTGCCAATTTCCTTTAAGTGTTGAGATTTTGCCAGAAATGCCATGAATAACACCAGAACGAGTGTCGAACCAGCCCCTCCCATTTTTGTAGAGAAATAAAAGAAATCAAAAGTAACTATATTGGGTATTTCTTTGCCTGCTTCAAAAGCAATCCGGTTTTGATCCATCAATGTTAACCAAATGGGCATCATTACCGCCTGAACAATAGTTGAACCATGCAGACCTACCGCCCATAGTAAACTAATAAAAAGAGTAGTAAGCATTGCCCCCCAATAGGATCCACCTGCATGTAACAGTGGTTGTGACACGAATGTTTGAATGAGTATATGGATATTTTCCCAACTCGTATTTTGGATTCCAACGCGTAAAGAAAGAGCGAATAGTACTATAAAGAATATCGGTATTAATGCCGTGAATGATTTAGATACAGCAGAGGGAACACTGTCTGGCATTTTTATTACTAAATTTTTACTTACGAAGAATCGCATGATTTCAACAGAAAAGATGGCCATCAGAATAGATACAAACATTCCTTTAGCCCCCATGTAATTGAGATTAATCCCGGCGACATCTATATTTTTACCTAACTCTTTAATAAAAAAAGAAATTTCGTAAGGTGAAACGATCATGAAAGCAGTTACCGAAGCAAGAGCAGAGGTGACAGCATCCAGGGAATATTTCTCTGCTAATCTGTAAGCAACGCCAAAGCTAACAAATAAACCGAGCAGACCAAAGGTAGCACCTACAGGTATAGAGAGTGCCTCTTTCCAGCCACTGCCGAAGATAGATGCCATAAGGTTGGCATAACCTGGAATAGGTATATTACCAATAATTAAAAAAATTGAACCGACGATGACCAACGACATAGACATAACCAAACCATCTCTGACAGCTTGTAAATGTCTTTGATTAGCAATTTTTGCCGCATAGGGGACAAAATGCCGATCCAGAAACGCTGTTAATTTGTCCATAACTTTTGTCATGATTGAGCCTTTAGGTTTAAAATCAAGCTATCATTCATTTCTTAACAACACTCAAATATTCATATGGAAAATATTCTTTATATTAAATAAGGTGTTATTAGCTGTAAGTAATCAAAAATTAACTTGCGTCAAACATCCAGTGGAATTGAGGCATATGTTCGAGATTTTCAAACACCGTTTCTTTCAGAGCCTCGTCCAGTATCGTACCGGTATTTACGATTGGATTTAGAATTAAACCTCGTTTTGCTGCAACGAGATCGCCTTTAACTGCAGCTTCAACTGTCAGAGTTTCGAATTCTTTCATCAGCTGGATAAGCCGCAGCGTATCGTCAGGAAATGGTTCGACATTAAGAGGCAACGGACCATTTTTAGTAATAATTGAGCTGACTTCAACGACGCAGTCGTCGGGTAATCCGCTGATTGTTCCATTGTTTCGAGTATTAACATGCATGATTTTACGTTTATCGTTATATATGGAAGCCATTAATTCACATGCAGCCTCGGAATAATACTGCCCACCTCTTTTCTCGAGTTCCTTAGGTTTTTCCTCTAGTGCAGGGTTTTTATAAATATCGAAAAGCCTTTTTTCTATTGCCTTAACTACTTCGCCACGAGTTCCTTCTCCATTTGCCTCAGCTTGCTCCTGCTTCATAATATCATCACTCATGTAATAATATCGTAGATACGCACAAGGGATCATTCCCATTTTCCTCAGGAGATCGTCAGGCCATTCAAACGGAGGAATATTAGAAGGAACCAAGGGGTCATTACCTTTAAGTATTTCACTAATGATAAAATCCAATTTATCATCGCCTTGATAGAGTACCTTACGTGCCCATATCAAATGATTAAGGCCAGCCACTTGCATAATAAACTCACCTTCGCTGGCGTTAAGTATTTTGGAAATCCCTTTCTCCATAATTACTGGTACATTACATAATCCAATTGCTTTAATTTTTGTGTATTTCAGAATCGCCTCTGTGACCATACCTGAGGGATTCGTGAAGTTAAGAAACCAGGCGTTTGGACAAAGTTCTTCCATTTCCCGGCAGATTTGAAGAGTTACAGGAATAGTACGACATGCATTGGCAAAACCACCCAAACCATTAGTTTCCTGGCCAATCATTCCGTACTTCAGAGAGATTCGTTCATCTCGGATACGGCCTTCAAGACAACCAGCTCTAAATTGAGAGCAAACAAAGTCAGCATCTTTGAGGGCCAGGCGGCGATCCAGCGTAACGTTAATATCAATATGTAAACCCTTATGCTTTATCATTCGCTTTGCAAGTTCAGAAATGATATTAACTTTTTCCCTTCCTTCTTCTATATCTACTAGCCATAATTCGCTAACTGGTAGCTCAGAATGACGGTTTATTAGACCCTCAATCAATTCTGGTGTATAGCTGGAGCCTCCCCCGATAACGACAACTTTTAATTTATTACTCATTATGGTTATTCCTCAGATAAATTGTTATGTTAATCTTTCATGAAACAACCAATGTCGACAAACAACATCGCGCAGCCTATGCATTAGAAGAGCTTATACATGGAAGGTAACACCTATGGCAAACAGAGAGAATATTTTAGCAAATTTGTATACTTTCAGTGTGGTAGCTAAATTTCTTAGCTTTACACTTGCCGCTGAGGAACTCTGTTTAACACAGAGCGCTGTAAGCCAAAGAGTTAAAAAACTTGAAGCAGATCTCGGTTTTGCACTTTTTATACGATTGACAAGGAAGCTTGAGTTGACAGAAGAAGGTGTAAGAATGCTCAGGACCTTAACAAAATCTGTTTCAGCTATTTTTTCCGAAATAGATGATATCAGATTTAACGAATTAAGAGGTGAGCTATATATTGGGGTCGCTCCAACATTTGCACATCTGTGGCTAGTACCCAGATTATCTACATTTCAATGTTTATATCCTCACCTTGATGTTAAAATTAGAGTTAAGGCCAGTAAACTTGATTTTCAAAATCAACCTGTCGACATTGCCATCTATTATGGAAATGAAAAGCATCCTGATTTCTATCATGTGCGTTTATTTGAGGAATTTCTCACTCCTGTTTGCACACCTGAATATGCTAAACGTTTTTGTTTACTGGATAATGATAGTCGCTTCGAAGAGGTGACATTTCTGCATTGTACAGAATCGCTGGAGTTTTTGTCACCACTTAACGAATGGCAACATTGGTTGATATCTACAAATAGAAACCCAAATATATTAAAACATAAATACGTTTTCAATCATGAGGAACTTACCATGGTTGCAGCCAGAAATTCTATGGGTGTAGCATTGGGCAGATATCACCTTATTAAGCCATATATTGAATCTGGTGATCTTGTTACTATTTTTGAGCGTGTACCTTCTGGTTTTGGATATGATCTTATCTGCCGTAAAAGTGATGAAACCAGACCAAAGATTCAAGCATTCTTGAAATGGATTAATGAGATGGTTTGATGTGTATTTTCCAGGAATAATATAAGACGTAAAACGATATTATTTACCCACTTCTCTGATTTGCTTATCTTTTTTTATATTGCATTAAACTTTAGACTATTTTTCGCTCATGAAGGACAATCCTTCTCAAATCTCTCACATTGCATGAGGTTGGAGTATGAACGCATCGCAGTGAAACAAAGACCGCATCATCGGACAAAAAAATATCTCATATCTGGGGGATTCGAATCAGATTTGAACAGGAAGGTAAAACGTGCGATCCAGTCCCGTTGAACATGGCTTTGGACAGTAAGCTTCGAGTTGTGATGATCTGCCCCCTTCTGGATTCAACGCCACGCGTTTTTTTGCCTTAAACCATAAAGGGGACATTGCTACTCTCATGCTACATTTTTCCACAGGAAGCATGTCAATACCGCTAACATCCCTAAACTCAACGAGATATATGCAACCTGAATACGGAGCACTTGATGGTCACCACACATGTTTTTATCGCGGTCAGTCTTGATGGGTATATCGCCCGACAGGATGGCGATATCGACTGGCTGTTGCAGCGCGATGACCCAACAGAAGATCATGGGTATGCAGCATTCATCGCGGATAAAGATTGGATCGTTATGGGTCGAGGCAGCTATGAGAAGGTACTGACCTTTGATGAATGGCCTTATGATCGCCCCGTGCTGGTGCTCTCCCGACAGCGAACCGATACCCCCGTGCCCGATGAGCTGAAGGGCAAAGTGCAGTTCTCATGCCGCACGCCAAGGGAAGTGCTTGCTGACCTGACGGTGCAGAACGCGCATCGAGTCTATCTCGATGGCGGGCAGGTCATACAGTCGTTTCTGCGCGAAGGTCTGGTCGCCGATATCGTTATCACTACCGTTCCTGTCCTGCTCGGTTCGGGAAAACCGTTGTTCGGATCCCTGCCCGGGGATATAGATTTGACGCTGTTATCAAGCCGCAGCTTCCCTTCGGGTCTGGTGCAGTCACACTATCGACTGACGTCATAAGCTGCATATAAACATAGCGACGACCTCCGTTAAAGCGAGAGTACCGCCCTGCTGCTGGCGGTACTGTTTTACTTCAACGACCTTGCTCCAGTTCACTGAAGAAGGAACGTATCAGAAAACGGATCTACACAACCCGGTATCTGGTCGTGCCGATATCTTCGATTACATGGGTGCGCTCTGCAACCGGGCCCGGAACCACAGCCATCTCAGCGGTGTCAGCCCGGAAGCCTTCAAACAGTCCTCGTTGAGAGGACAGGATTTGTCTACTGTCGTGGGGCTAGTCCAGGCAAAAGTGCCCGCTCATAGCGGACCTTGCGGCTCTTCAACAGGTCCGCGCTGTGGCAGGAGTGGATATTTATCATCTTGATGACGCCAAAATGTTCAAACCGGTAACTGGCATCTAAAAATGCCCAAAAAGATGATCCAGGAATGCACGCACAGCAGGATTAGCGCGGCGACTTTCATGCCACAGTACCGAAATGTTATGCCGCTCTACGGTAAAGTCCGTCAGCAGAGGGACTAATTTTTTATTCTTTACCCACGAATCAGCCACAAAGCTCGCTGCCATGCCTATTCCGGCACCGGCAGCCACTGCCGCTACAACGGCTTCACTGACATCAACGATGATCTCAGATGAAGGCACGATGTCGATCTCCTGCTCTCCAACCCGGAACGGCCAGCGAAAAACCTGCCCGGTATTCTGGTAACGCAGATTGACCGTTTTGTGCTCCGTTAGATCATTCGGGTGTTCTGGCGCGGAGTGCCTGGCCAAATATTCAGGCGAGGCATAACAACCTATGTGATAAGGAGAAAGGTGGCGAGACAAAAGAGTTGAATCCGCGAGTTCACCGAGCCGGACGGCAATATCAATATTCTCATCAACGATATTTATCACGTGATCGCTTAACCGTAAGTCAATCTTCACGTTGGGATAAATGGCGCAGAACTGCGGAATAACCGGGGCGATCATATGAATACCGATCGGCAACGATGCCGCTATTCTCAGTGTTCCCGCGGGCTCTGCACGTGCGCGCTTTGCCAGTTGCCCAATCTCTTCAGCATCGCGCAACAACCGTAATGCTCGCTCGTGCAGCTCACGCCCTTCCGCGGTCAAAACCAAAGAGCGTGTGGTGCGGGTAAATAACGTGACCCCGAGCTGATGCTCCAGCCGCTGGATACTCTTACTTACCGCTGAAGGTGAAACGGACAGAGAGCGGGCGGCAGCCGTATAGCTACCGAGAGACCCGGCACGCGCGAATGCAATAAGACCCGTGAGTCTTTCAAAACCAATTTGTTCCTTCATGGCACAATTAAAGCGAAATGGAGCCTGATTATCAATCCATGGGAACGATCTTATTATTTGTCACGTGAATCCTTTTACAGTGAGATGATAATGACTGAGGTAATGAAAGCAGTACAACTGCATGCTTTTGGGGGGCCCGAAAACCTGCTGTATGAAGACGCGCCGAAACCCACTGTGGGAAGCGACGAAGTACTTGTAAAGATATATGCTGCCAGTCTTAACCCCCCCGATTTGTATCTCCGGGACGGCTATCGGGCGCTTCCGCCTGAATGGTGGCCAACCCCCACATTCCCGCTCATCCTGGGAACTGATGTATCCGGCGTCGTTGCAGCCGTCGGTGAAAATGTCTCTGCCTTCAGCCCTGGCGATGAGGTCTATTCCATGGTGCGCTTCCCGGAAGGGATAATGAATGGCAGCGGTGCCTATGCAGACTATGTAAGCATTCCCGCATCACAGGTGGCACTCAAACCCCACGGACTCACACATGTCGAGGCTGCTGGTGCGCCGATGTCGCTTCTTACGGCCTGGCAATTCCTTGTCGAGCTGGGTCACGATGCCCCCAATCCATTTCAGCCATTTCAGCACACACCGGTTTCACTGAATGGCCGGACAGTACTGGTAAATGGTGCTGGCGGGGGCGTGGGACATCTCGCCGTACAGATAGCGAAGTGGAAAGGGGCGCGGGTTATTGCCGTGGCCTCGTCCCGACATGAAAAACGTCTACGCGACCTGGGTGCGGATGAGTTCATCGATTACACCCTTACAACCGCAGAGACCGCAGTAGAAAATGTCGATCTCGTTCTGGACAGTGTCGGTGGTTCAAATATGGCGCGCTTCCTTGGTTGCATCAAACAGGGCGGCGCATTGTTTCTGGTTAATCCGTTAGGGTTTTCCGGCCAGAATGAGGCCGTTAAAAAAGGGATTACCGTCTCCTCCACACAAGTACGTTCGAGTGGTGCGCAACTCACTGAAGCCGCTCATCTTCTGGAAAAAGGCATTATTCGGGTAGTTATAGATAGTACTTATCCCTTAGCCAGAGCATCAGATGCGCATAAGCGCGCTGCACAGGGAAGTATTCAGGGCAAAATTGTGCTCACGAACTTTTGATTATCGCGAAACCTGCCATTCATTGAGGTTATATGTGTGGCAGGAAGATGGGGGTAACATGTTAATTATCCTTGGTTATGTCCATATCCAACCTTCTGTGTTGGGACAATTTATGAATGAGATAGGGTTGCTGGCTGAAAGCGTGCGGAGGCGCGATGGCAACATTTCGTACAACATCGCCGTCGAGGATAATCTGGCAGGGAAAATACTGATAGCTGAGCGCTGGAAAAATCACGTTGCACTGAGCGCGCACCTTGAATCTGCCGATACTGTGGCCTTTATTGAGCGATGGCAGAATTCAATGACAGGAGACGTTCTGAAATATGACGCAGTTAATGAACGGGGGCTGACGGAGTTGACCTGAGCTCCGTTAATAAAAGAACCAATGAGCGATGTAAAATTTAATGAGAATTAAAAAAACCTCTAACTGATTAAAATTTAAGAAAATGCAATCATATACTGGTGGTGCGAACACGTTACACTTTGTCTGAAGCGTCGGGGACTTTCTGTTCCCGTAAGCGGAGAAGCCGCCGTGAATGACAGCAGAACAAAATCGCTCGCTATGAAGCAGAATATGGACAGGGCCGGTGGTGGCAGCAGCATGCGGCGGCCAATCCGAAAGCTGCCATAGCAGCCACTTTTGGCCGCTACAAACGATGTTTAACGTTGATTCTTCTCCCCCCTACTGACTCTGATCTCGAATATGATCCAATTACTGATTTGCCCAAGAGCCTTCCTTAATAGAGGAAGGCTCCTGTTTCTGCAGTAAATGATTTTCCGGTCTGCATCGTCAGCTGCTCTTAACCCTGTAGCACGCTTCAGTCAGGGCTCAGAGGATTCATAAGACTGAAACTGAAGCTTCCACGATCCTTTCAGTTTTATCCAGCATTCAATAAAGCTTATCCGAATTTGCTCATCCGGTGATGAAATCACGGCGATACCGCTTACCGAAGCTATGTCACCAAGCTCACGCGTGACAACGTCATATTCTTCCCGGCGTGTCTGCTGAAAAACAGCAGGATTATCCTGCTTCAGGAGCGTTAATTTGCGCAGCTGATGTTTCTTATAGATCATCTTCTCTCCGTTAGTGGAGAAGAACCAATCAGCCTCAAGATAATCCAGTTGAGCAATATCCAAACAATAGAAAGCGTTATACCATTCTTTACGCATCAGCTGGAGATTTGATCCAATTTTCACAGTATCCTCTTCAGATCCATGTATTCCTGTATTTGCTCACTGAATGACTGATGCGTTTTAATCGCCTCTTCTATACCCGCATTGTAAAACAGGGGCCCAAAGGTTTTTATCACAAACTCCGCAAAAAATTCCGCATCAAATTGCTCCAGCTGGAAATCCAGCTGCTGTTCACAGTATGACTGCAGTTGAGACACGATAAGGTGCTTTTCTTCTTTGCTTAATTTAATTTCTGACATCCCGGGTCCTTATATCAGGGAGGTTAAACTTCACATATCGCTGCTGCATACAGTCTTGAATAATAGCTGACTCCCACAAATCTATATCAATTTCTTTAAGGCACTCTGTGAGCATCATCTGCAAGGATGCATTATCAGAAGCGCTGCTCGAAAAAGCGACAGGTTCGCGCAGTTCAGGATACCGCGCAAGGGAGTCTAAAACCGTTTTAATAACATCAAGTTTGCGCGGCCGGATCACAGGAAAAGAAATGTGAAGGGAGCGCTCCCCTTCTGTACGTACATTATGCCAGTATCCGGCGGGCAAATAGACGGCCTGTCCTGGCTCAATTCTCAGTGTCATCATGGGTTCACCCGCCGGTGGCGTGAAATCGAAACTTTTATCTGACAGCAAGGGATAGGGATGAGTGGGGGCGTGAATATCCCACAATTTAGCCCCCTCGATCTGTACGGCGATGACATCATGGTTATCGAAATGGAGACCAAAACTTGGCGTGGATGACCACGCGCAGTAAAGATTCGCTGTCGACCGGCACCGTAACTGAGAACTCAGATAATCAGTCACTTTTCGCACATTTTCAAAATATGCCTGACAGCGATCGATAATAAGGGTACTTCCAGACTGCAGACTTTTGAGAAGATTGTAGCGATTTACATGCGGCGACTTTTCGCCAGTCACGCTGAGCGTGTAAGAAACAAAGCCTCTGTAACCCCGGATGGCAGGGTTACTGTCATTAGCCAGACGAATTCTTGGATAATCCAGAATATCTTTTTCCAGAAGATAATTAATATCATCCCAGCATAATAGCCCAGAAGCATCAACCTTCTCAAAAAGATACGGCTTCTTCTGAAACGCTGTGCGGGTAAATGTTTCAATTTCCTGCTGAGCAATAAATTGCTTGTCCATTTCAGCCTGCCTTTTGTTTAATGCCAGTTAGGTGAATAAGAGCATCTTTTTTAACTTCATATTTTACGGAGTCTGGAAATGCTGCCTGAAGTCCAGGATCGTGAGAAACAATCAGAACGTGGCCGGTTAGTAAATACTCCTTAATCATTTCTATAAGTACTCGTGTGGACTCATGATCGAGTGCAGATGTCGGTTCATCCATGATCAGGAGTTGGGATGATTTTAAAAAAGCTGTAATTATATTTAATTTTTGTAATTCACCACCTGAAAGGTTACGCCCGCCTTCACCAACTGAAAAATCCAGTTCGTAAGGGAAAAAAATCCGTTTTGAAATTACAGCAAATTTTTTCTCATCAAATTCTCCCAAAAAGAAGATAAGGTTATCTCTTAGCGACGCATTAAGAAGAGAAAAAGACTGGGTAACAACGGAAACGCCAGGAGGCGTCGTTCCGTCTGATCCGGCTGACGTTATGTCGGGGGAGAAAATGATAGTTCCTTTATCTGGCCTGTCAATCAAGCTCAACAACCTGACCAGGCTTGTTTTTCCTGTGCCATTTTCACCAAGCAGAAGAACGGGTTTTCCTGAATCAAACTGTATATCCCCGCTCAGGCCAGAAAAAACGGTTTTTCCATCTTTATTTTTGTAGACATCATTGAGCATGATATAAAGTTGGTCAGGGAAATTTCCACATTGTGAACTCATGTCAGCCTTATCTGCATTAATATGTTTGCGAAGAGGAGACAAAGCGTCATTTAATATACGGAAGTCAATCCTGCACCGGTTAATATTACGCCAGAGGACGCCAATGCGATTCAATGGGAGAAAGACCTGAAAGAGAAACGTCGCAAGCATGATAAGGCTTCCGAATGTTATCGCACCGGTATTAAAGGCAATTCCGGCCGAAACGAGGACAATAACGCTACCAAAGGAAGAAAGAAGGGTCGTAAAAAAACCAAAGCGAAAAAATTCGTCCCGGACAGAGCGCTGAGAATTATCATAATTAATAACAGCATGACGCATTGTAGCCTGGCTCCGCAAGCCAGAACTATAAATTTTAGAGGAAAGATGAACGGACCCGAGCCCATGGAGAAGGCCGTTAATTTTCTTCCTGCTCATTGCTACATTTCGCATTAAAGAGAAACGTTTTTCCGTCAACTTTATAATAAAAATAACATATATTAAGACAACTGAAAGGAACTCCAGAGCTATTGTACTGCCGAGATACCACCAGACAGAAGCAATTATGAAAAGCGTCTGAAATACAACGGGTAAAGTTTCACTCCAGATGGTCCTGACATACGTTCCAATCGAACCCATTGCAGTTTCGTATACGGAGAACAGCTCACTTTTATTGACCGAATCCATATCCTCTGCATAAACAGAATTTATGTTTGAATATATTTCAGTACGCAATTCACTTTCCGATTTAATGCAGTACTCATGCACAATTCTTTCAGTAAGCGCATAACTGATAGGCATTAAAATTCTGATTGCGATGAAAAGAGAACAAAAAACAACCACTCCCTCATAGGAGGAAAGCTCCTGTTTATTATCAATGCAATATCGTACAAGAACACCGAATGAGATGAATAAAAATGAAGAAATCACCGTCAGTGATAGCGTCGATATTTGACTTAGCTTATTTTTTTTTAGCAGATTTTTTTCAATGAAATCCATACGATCACCTTTAAAGCCCGCATTAAGCGGGCTGCACTCATGAATTATCTTGAGTTACAAGAGCATCCGGCACCACAACCTTTTCCAGAACAGCCACACCCAGCCTTACCCGTGAGTGATCCCATGATAATTTTCATAACTTCATCTTTAGGCATAGCAAGAATTTCAGAAGTAATCATATTGAATGATTTACTGCTAACTTCACTTGAAACAAGTGGCATCCTTAAAGCATTGAGGCGATCGATACTATAGTTAACGGCATACTCACCGTACCATTTAATAACAGTCTCCTCGCCAAGAACCTCCTTAATTTTAAGGATTTGGTTATGATAAGCCTGTTGTTTATAAGTCTCAAAATCACTATTCATCGCTGTTATGTGTTTAATTTCACTTCTCAGCATTTCTCGCGTAAACGGGAAGTGATGAAGGAACCCCCCAAGGTATTCTTCACAAAAATGGTGATACCTATCTGTAAAAAGAACGAAGGTATGCCACATCTCATCGATGACCTGCATTTGTTCGTATACTGATATATTAAAACATTCAGTTTGACAGCGGGCGGCAAGATAAAGGAACTTTTTAGTCTCGTAGAATATATCCTCCGCCTCCTCCTGAGTGACATTCCATTCCTTTCTAAATTTAGTGATGAGATCCTCATTTTGGTACGCCAATACCCTGTCGATATCGCTCACATTGAGAGGACCATTATTGATATTACTGCGTAGCGCTTGCTGTAGCATTGTAATCTCCAGTTGCAGGTGAGGGTTATCTGGATTGATTTAATGTAATGCCTAATTGTTTTAGCGAAACGAGATGTGAAAGTTTATAAGTGAAATTTAAATATTTGTGTATATATATTTTCTTGTTATTTTTGAAGTTTGAGAGCACATACCGAAAAAACAACCCTTACCTGATTGATTTATAATGCAAAAAATCTCAAACTTTCACACCAATAAGATAAATCTTAAAACTTTTGTGATAATTGTATTTTTCTATTTTTTAATTACGAATTATTAATGACCTAATTATTTTTTATTTATTTTTAAAATGCAAAATAAATTAAGGAATAGGCATTCACCCTAAAGGCACTCAAAGACTCCTATAATTTCCAGTAATTTCTTTGTAGGCGGCATTAAACATAAGTATTAAATGATTTTCAAAAGCAGTAGGCGACTGTTCAACCAACACTTTTTTCACTCATCAACAAACATTGATTTAATAAAGGAGCTGGAAAATATTTCTTTAGATTCAGGACGGCCTGGATATATCCACACAAATTGCATTGGTTTAAATGAATATGCATACAATTGTCTATTTCACTGCATTTTAGAGGAATATTAAATATATTATTTCGCAAAAAGAGACTCTCTGAAGCTGCCCTGGTTTAGCCAGACAATCAGGCCAAACTATAGAGCCGGAACGTCTACCGGGTTGGGGTCACAAGCTTGCCCTGCAGAGCGCTCGTGTAACCGTAGAAAAAAGACCTGACGCCGATTGCGCCGCTGGACGCGTTTTCCCGATATCGGCTTTATCACTGTCACCTGGCTTCATCATTTCTCTCACTTTAAACAACAACACCTCCCCGTTGTTTCCCTGCCATAAAGACCTGGTTATCATGCTCGCTACGTCCTTATGAAAGGAAGTGCAGGATTTCATGAGATCCAATGAGCAACGTGAAACCTAATGAAAATTAAAAACATCACTCACTCATTAAAATTTAAGAAAATGGACATCATAAACTGATGAGTACACTAGAGAATTTCGACGCCCATACCCCAATGATGCAGCAGTATCTGAAGCTGAAAGCTCAGCATCCGGACATTCTGCTGTTCTATCGCATGGGGGACTTTTACGAGCTGTTTTACGACGATGCCAAACGCGCATCGCAGTTGATGGATATCTCATTGACCAAACGCGGCGCATCGGCGGGTGAACCGATCCCAATGGCGGGCGTACCGTATCATGCCGTCGAAAACTATCTGGCGAAGCTGGTCAGCCTTGGCGAGTCCGTGGCGATTTGCGAACAGATAGGCGATCCTGCCACCAGCAAAGGGCCGGTTGAGCGCAAAGTGGTACGCATTGTGACACCAGGCACCATCAGCGATGAAGCGCTGTTGCAGGAACGTCAGGATAACCTGCTGGCCGCCATCTGGCAGGACAGCAAAGGCTTTGGTTACGCCACGCTGGATATTAGCTCCGGGCGTTTTCGCGTAAGCGAACCGGCCGATCGCGACACCATGGCCGCCGAATTACAACGTACCAACCCGGCCGAACTGCTGTATGCCGAAGACTTTGCGGAAACCGCATTGATTGAAGGTCGCCGAGGTTTGCGCCGCCGCCCGCTGTGGGAGTTTGAAATTGACACCGCCCGCCAGCAGCTCAATCTGCAATTCGGTACCCGCGATCTGGTTGGCTTCGGCGTCGAGAATGCTCCGCGCGGTCTGTGCGCCGCCGGTTGTCTGCTGCAATATGTGAAAGACACGCAGCGCACCGCCCTGCCGCATATTCGCTCCATTACTATGGAGCGCCAGCAGGACACCATTATTATGGATGCCGCCACGCGCCGTAATCTGGAGATCACCCAGAACCTGGCAGGCGGGATAGAAAACACGTTGGCGTCGGTGCTGGACTGTACCGTCACCGCCATGGGTAGCCGTATGCTGAAACGCTGGCTGCATATGCCCGTGCGCGATACCCGGGTGTTAGTCGAACGCCAACAAACCATCAGCGCGTTACAGGAACGCACTGGCGAATTACAGCCAGTGTTGCGCCAGGTCGGCGACCTTGAACGTATTCTTGCCCGTCTGGCGCTGCGCACCGCTCGCCCACGCGATCTGGCGCGTATGCGTTACGCTTTCCAGCAATTGCCGGAACTGCGCCGCCAGTTGGCGGACATCGACAGTGCGCCGGTTCAGGCGCTGCGCGAAAACATGGGTGAATTCACCGAACTGCGTGAATTGCTTGAACGGGCGATTATTGACGCTCCACCTGTGCTGGTGCGCGACGGTGGCGTCATTGCTCCAGGATATAACGCCGAGCTGGACGAGTGGCGTGGGCTGGCGGAGGGGGCGACCGATTACCTCGACAGACTCGAGATCCGCGAACGCGAACGTCTCGGGCTGGATACCCTGAAAGTCGGCTATAACGCCGTGCACGGTTATTACATCCAGATCAGCCGCGGTCAGAGCCACCTGGCGCCCATTCACTATGTGCGCCGCCAGACGCTGAAAAACGCCGAACGCTATATTATTCCGGAGCTGAAAGAGTACGAAGATAAGGTCCTGACCTCTAAAGGCAAAGCGCTGGCGCTGGAGAAACAGCTGTATGAAGAACTGTTCGATCTGCTGATGCCACACCTGGCGGATCTGCAACAAAGCGCGTCTGCACTGGCAGAACTGGATGTGCTGGTCAACCTGGCGGAACGCGCTGAAACGCTCAATTACTGCTGCCCGACCTTTAGCGACAAACCGGGCATTCGCATTAGCGAAGGCCGTCACCCGGTGGTGGAACAGGTGCTGAAAGAGCCGTTTATCGCTAACCCGCTGAATTTATCCCCTCAGCGCCGGATGCTGATCATTACCGGGCCGAATATGGGCGGTAAAAGTACCTATATGCGTCAGACTGCATTGATTGCGCTGCTGGCGTATATCGGTAGCTATGTTCCGGCACAGAAGGTCGAGATTGGTCCCATTGATCGTATCTTTACCCGAGTCGGCGCGGCGGATGATCTGGCCAGCGGGCGATCGACTTTTATGGTGGAGATGACCGAGACCGCCAACATTCTGCACAATGCCACCGAAAACAGCCTGGTGTTGATGGATGAGATTGGCCGCGGGACATCCACCTATGATGGTCTGTCGCTGGCCTGGGCTTGCGCAGAGAATCTGGCGAATAAAATCAAGGCACTGACGCTGTTTGCCACTCACTACTTTGAGTTGACGCAACTGCCCGAGAAAATGGAAGGCGTGGCAAATGTGCATCTGGACGCACTGGAGCATGGCGATACCATTGCCTTTATGCACAGCGTGCAGGATGGTGCGGCCAGTAAGAGCTACGGGCTGGCGGTTGCCGCACTGGCTGGCGTGCCGAAAGAGGTGATCAAGCGGGCGCGTGGTAAGCTGCGCGAACTGGAAAGCCTGTCGCCGAATGCAGCAGCTACGCAAGTCGATGGTACGCAGATGTCGCTGCTGGCGGCTCAGGAAGAGACCAGCCCGGCTGTTGAAGCGCTGGAAAATCTTGATCCGGACGCGTTAACACCGCGTCAGGCGCTGGAGTGGATTTATCGCCTGAAGAGTCTGGTCTAGGTTGCCCTCACCCCGGCCCTCTCCCCCAGGGAGAGGGAGAAAACCGAGCTCTCACGCCGGCCCTCCCCCCAGGGAGAGAGAAAACCGAGCTCTCACGCCGATCCTCTCACAAGGATGGGGGAGAACGGTTCCCTCACCCCGCCCCTCTCCCCCAGTGAGAGGGAGAAAACCGAGCATTCACCCCGCCCCTCTCCCACAGAGAGAGGGAGAAAACCGAGCACTCACCCCGGGAGAGGGAGAAAACCGAGCACTCACGCAGGTTTTCTCACACTGGGAGAAGGGCCCCCTCATTCCTCCTGGAGGAAATGAGGGGAACGACTCATTTCGTCAACAGTGGTGGAATGGTCGGGACTTGCGGCGCGTTATCAATATCCTGTTGCGTCATCCGAAACGCTTCCGGGTAGTGTTCACGGCTGGTGCGGCGCAGTGGCTCAGTATCTCGCCAGGTATATAAACAGTGCTGGCACTGATAAACCGTCCAGACCCCTTTGACTGGCGAGGTCGCCATCACTTCAATCTGCTCATCGGCACAACGTGGGCATATCATCATTCGCTCCTTATCGACGATTCGCCAGCATGGCGGTTAGTTTTTCGGTCCAGGCTTTGGTCTCCGGCAGATCGCGCACCGGCTGGCTATAGTGACCGCGGTTATCCGGTGCGACTGGCGTGGTTGCATCGATAATCAGTTTGTCGGTGATCCCTGCCGGGCTGGATCCCGGATCCAGCTCCAGTACCGACATATTCGGCAACTGAACCAGATCGCCTGCGGGGTTCACTTTTGACGACAGTGCCCACATCACCTGCGGCAAGTTAAACGGATCGACATCTTCATCCACCATGATCACCATCTTCACATAGCCCAACCCGTGCGGCGTGGTCATGGCGCGCAACCCAACGGCGCGGGCAAAACCACCGTAGCGTTTTTTTGTTGAGATGATGGCCAGCAACCCGTGCGTATACATGGCGTTCACCGCCTGGACTTCCGGAAACTCGGCTTTGAGTTGCTGATACAGAGGAACACAGGTGGCAGGCCCAATCAGATAATCAATCTCTGTCCAGGGCATGCCAAGATAGAGTGATTCAAAAATCGGCTGGTTGCGGTAAGAGACTTTATCAATGCGCACCACCGTCATATTGCGCCCGCCGGAATAGTGCCCGGTGAACTCACCAAATGGCCCTTCGATTTCACGCTTACGCCCTTCTATCACCCCTTCGAGGATCACTTCAGACCCCCACGGCACATCGAAACCAGTCAGCGGCGCGGTGGCAATCGGATACGCTTTTTCGCGCAGCGCTCCCGCCATTTCATATTCCGATTGATCGTATTTCAGCGGCGTTGCGCCCATTAGCGTGATGATCGGTTCATTACCCAGCGAAATCACTATGGGTAAATCTTCACCGCGCTCTTCCGCTTTATGCAGGTGCAGCGCGATGTCATGCATCGGCACCGGTTGCAGGCCCAACTTGCGTTTACCTTTGACTTCCATGCGGTAGATACCGACATTCTGTTTACCAAAATGGTCGGGATCGGTCGGGTCGCGAGAAACCACGCAGGCTTTATCGAGGTAAAATCCGCCATCGCCATCGTTGAGGCGGAACAGCGGCAGAATGTCGAATAAGTTGATGTCGTCACCGTCAACGCAGTTCTCCGCCCATGGGGGATTGTCGCGGCGTTCTGGCGCAACCGGGAAGGTATCCCAACGGCGAATAAATTCATCAATCTGCTGCTTCACGGGGGTATTGGGTGGTAGTCCCATGGAAATCGCATGGTTTTGCCACGAACCGATGGTATTCATGGCTACGCGGGCATCCACAAAGCCGCGAATATTATCGAACCACAGTGCGGGCGCGCCTTCACCGATGCGGCCTGTCGCGTTCGCAGCGGCGGCCAGATCCGGCTCGGCATTGACCTCTTCACTGATCCTGAGCAGTTGTCCCTGGTCTTCCAGCGCGTTTAAAAAACCACGCAAATCATCAAAAGCCATTATGCATTCTCCTGTGAAAAATTCTGTGCCGCCTGCAAGCCGGCCCAACGTTTGGCCTGCGGCAGCGACAGACCAAACTGATCCAGCACGCGCGCAACAATATGCAGCGTGATGTCTTCAACCGTCTGCGGATGGTTGTAATACGCGGGCATCGGCGGCACCATGGCGACGCCAAGTCGGGACAGCGCCAGCATGTTTTCCAGATGGATGGCGCTCAGTGGCATTTCGCGCGGGACCAGCACTAACTTACGTCCCTCTTTCAGCACCACATCGGCGGCGCGTCCTACCAGCCCTTCAGCATAACCCGCGCGAATACCAGCCAGTGTTTTCATACTGCAGGGGATAATGATCATGCCGTCGGTATGGAAAGATCCGGATGAGATCGTGGCTGCCTGATCCGCCGGGTTATGGCAGTAATCCGCCAGCGCGGCGACATCGCGGGCGCGAAAAGGCGTTTCCAGCTCAATGGTGGTTTTTGCCCATTTCGACATCACCAGATGGCTTTCGACGTCTGGCATCGCTTGCAATGCCTGCAATAGCGCCACCGCTAATGGCGCGCCCGTTGCGCCGGTCATTCCTACAATCAGTTTCATCTGGCACCTTATTTTGTTCGTACACGAACATTGTGCCAATAACTTACGCTTGCCCCAAAAGAGTGACAAGAGAGTCACGGCGTTAGTCGCATAAAAGGTTAAAAACAGAGGCGTTATAAAGCGGCGCGGAAGCCGCTATGATAAAAGGAAGATCATGATGTGGAGTGCACATGGAATTAAGAAACGAAGCGTTTCACCTGTTACGCCAGCTCTTTCAGCAGCACACAGCGCAATGGCAGCAAGCGTTGCCAACGCTGACAAAGCCGCAGTATTCGGTGTTACGCTCCATTGCCGAACATCCGGGGATTGAACAGGTGATATTGACGGAAGCGGCGGTCAGCACGAAAGCAACGCTGGCGGAGATGCTCAGCCGCATGGAGAGCCGTGGGTTGGTGCGTCGTGAAAGCGATCCTGCGGATAAGCGTCGACGGTTTGTTTATCTGACGAAAGAAGGCGAAACATTGCTGGCGGCGAGCATTCCTGTTGGCAACGACGTGGACGAAGCGTTTTTAGGCCGACTTACCGCTGAGGAACGACAGGCGTTTTCGCTGCTCATCAGGAAGATGATGGCAAAAGCGTAATGCCAGAAATGAAAAAGGCCGGGTCATCTGCGACCGGCCTTTTTGGCTTGAATGGGTGCTTATTCGCGGAACAGCGCTTCGATATTCAGCCCTTGCGTTTGCAGGATTTCGCGCAAACGACGCAGACCTTCAACCTGAATCTGGCGAACACGTTCACGAGTGAGGCCAATTTCGCGGCCCACATCTTCGAGCGTCGCAGCTTCATAACCCAGCAGACCGAAACGACGCGCCAGCACTTCACGCTGTTTGGCATTCAGTTCGAACAGCCATTTGACGATGCTCTGTTTCATATCATCGTCCTGCGTGGTGTCTTCCGGGCCGTTATCTTTCTCATCGGCCAGGATATCCAGCAGCGCTTTTTCAGAATCACCGCCCAGCGGTGTATCAACTGAGGTAATGCGCTCGTTGAGACGCAGCATACGGCTGACATCATCAACAGGTTTATCAAGCTGTTCGGCTATCTCTTCCGCACTCGGTTCGTGGTCCAGCTTATGGGACAACTCACGCGCGGTGCGCAGATAAACGTTCAGCTCTTTCACAATGTGAATCGGCAGACGAATGGTACGGGTTTGATTCATGATCGCCCGTTCAATGGTCTGACGGATCCACCAGGTGGCGTAAGTCGAGAAACGGAACCCACGTTCCGGGTCAAACTTCTCAACGGCGCGGATTAACCCCAGGTTGCCCTCTTCAATCAGATCCAGCAGCGCCAGACCACGATTGCTGTAACGACGGGCAATCTTCACCACCAGACGCAGGTTACTTTCAATCATGCGACGGCGTGAGGCTACGTCACCTCGTAATGCACGGCGTGCGAAATAGACTTCTTCTTCGGCCGTCAATAGTGGGGAATACCCGATTTCCCCAAGGTATAGCTGAGTTGCGTCTAAAACACGCTGGGTAGCACCCTGCGATAACAGCTCTTCTTCCGCCAGGTCGTTATCACTGGGTTCCTCTTCTACTAAGGCTTTTTCGTCAAAAACCTCTGCTCCGTTCTCATCAAATTCCGCATCTTCATTTAGATCATGAACTTTCAGCGTATTCTGACTCATAAGGTGGCTCCTACCCGTGATCCCTGGGCAAAGCACCGGAACACTCATCACTGTGCTCATTGCAGCGGCATCTGCGCACGCTGCAATGGCTCAAATGGGGAGTGCTTCAACCACTTTGCACCGATTTATCGCTGCGGCAAATAACGCAGCGGGTTTACGGATTTCCCCTTGTAACGAATTTCAAAATGCAAGCGTGTAGAACTGGTGCCGGTGCTACCCATGGTAGCTATTTTCTGCCCCGCCTTAACTTCTTGTTGTTCCCGGACCAGCATCGTATCGTTATGGGCGTAGGCACTCAGGTAATCATCGTTATGTTTAATGATGATGAGATTCCCGTAACCGCGCAGCGCATTACCGGCATAAACGACGCGCCCATCTGCGGTCGCGACAATAGCCTGTCCTTTGCTACCCGAGATATCGACCCCTTTATTGCCACCTTCGGTAGCAGAGAAGTTGTCGATAACTTTGCCGTCAGTCGGCCAGCGCCATGCTGAGATTGGCGAGCTGGTTGATGTACTGCTGACAGTCGGTTCGGTCGTGCTGACAGAAGGTGCCGTAACAGGCGCTGTGACCACGGTCGCAGGCTTGTTGTTAGGCAACATTTTATTAGCACTTTGTTCACCTGAATCTTCAGAATACGTAATTGTCGGTTTCGAAGCAACCACCACGGTTGAATTTTGTGCAGGTTTTGAGACGATTCCTTGCGCAGATGCATCAGCCTGAGTTATTGCATTACCACCTGTTATTGGCGCACCAGATGCATTACCCACCTGGAGCGTTTGTCCGACTTCCAGACTATACGGCGCAGCGACATGATTGCGTTGCGCTAAATCACGGAAATCGTTCCCGGTGATCCACGCAATATAAAACAGCGTGTCACCACGTTTAACGGTGTAAGTACTGCCGCCGGCATAGCTGCCTTTTGGAATATTGCCGTACTGGCGGTTATAGACAATGCGCCCGTTCACGGTCTGCACAGGCTGCTGGGCGACCGGTTGGATTTGCGCAGGCTGAACGCTGTGGCGCTGAACCGGCTGGATTGCCGGTTGCTGCTGCGATGCCGAGCCAATTTTGGGCGGCGGTGTGATGAGCATTCCTGAACCGGAATGGGAACTTGTACCGGCGTTACCGCCAACCGAGCTCACTGGCGCAGGCGCGTTAGTGGAATTTGAACACCCTGCCAGCCAAAGTGAAACCAGCGACAATGCCGCAATACGACTTACGGTGAATTTAGGGCTTCCCGTGCTCATTTTTCCCCCAACAATATGTATGATACCAATGACTTAATAATTACCGTGTACGTCAGCGGCAAATTTGCCCACCATACGCTGTTATCGCCTGAAAAACCCAGGAAAACTCTGTTTCTCAGGCCAGTTCGCCCCGCACCAGCGGGACAAAACGTACGGCTTCCACGGTATCGATAATAAATTCGCTGCCCCGCCGACGAACACGCTTCAGTTGTTGGTGTTCGTCGCCCACGGGCAAAACGAGAATTCCGCCTTCATCCAGTTGCGCCATCAGCGCAGCCGGAATCTCCGGCGGTGCGGCGGTCACGATGATGGCATCAAACGGCGCACGGGCCTGCCACCCTTGCCAGCCATCGCCGTGACGTGTAGAAACATTATGTAAATCAAGCTGTTTCAGGCGGCGACGCGCCTGCCACTGTAGCCCTTTGATGCGTTCAACGGAACAGACGTGGTGCACCAGTTGCGCCAGAATCGCCGTCTGGTAGCCGGATCCGGTGCCAATCTCCAGCACGCGGGAGGCGGGCGTCAACTCCAGTAGCTCCGTCATACGCGCCACCATGTAAGGCTGGGAAATGGTTTGCCCCTGGCCAATCGGCAGCGCAACGTTATCCCACGCTTTGTGTTCAAACGCTTCATCGATAAATTTCTCGCGCGGCACGCGCGACAAGGCCTCAAGCACTTGCTCGTTTTTAATGCCCTGCGCACGTAATTGCGTGAGAAGATCCTGAACGCGTTTGCTTACCATTGCCTGTTCACCCCGGCTCGCTCCAACCAGCCCGAGACCACATCATGCGCGCTGTAAGCGGTTAAATCCACATGCAGCGGCGTCACCGACACATACCCCTCGTCGATGGCAGCAAAATCGGTGTCCGGTCCGGCGTCACATTTTTCCCCCGGAGGGCCAATCCAGTACAGCGTGTTGCCACGCGGATCCTGCTGCGGAATCACCTGATCGGCGGGATGACGGCTGCCGCAGCGGGTCACGCGAATGCCTTTGATCTCCTCAAGCGGAAGATCCGGCACATTGATATTCAGGATACGACCGGTACGCAGCGGCTCACGGTTAAGTGCACGCAGAATTGAGCAGGTGACGGCCGCCGCCGTTGCATAATGGGTATGCCCGTTGAGCGACACAGCCAGCGCCGGGAATCCCAAATGACGACCTTCCATTGCAGCAGCAACGGTGCCGGAGTAGATAACATCATCGCCAAGATTCGGCCCGGCATTAATACCGGAGATAACCACATCCGGACGCGGGCGCATCAGCGCATTCACGCCCAGATAGACACAATCCGTTGGCGTGCCCATCTGTACGGCGATATCGCCGTTATCAAACGTGAAGGTGCGAAGTGAAGATTCAAGCGTAAGCGAATTAGACGCGCCGCTGCGGTTACGATCGGGTGCGACAACTTGTACGTCGGCAAACTCCCGGAGAGCCTTTGCCAGCGTCTGAATGCCCGGCGCATGGATCCCGTCATCGTTACTCAGCAATATTCGCATAATCACCCGATGTGTTGATAAGTTCCCTGACCACACTGGTGGCAAAACTTCCCGCCGGGAGCCAGAAACGTAGCTCGACGGTAACGTCATCCCACCAGTTCCAGCGAAGCGACTGCGGGTAAAGCAGCATCGCGCGGCGCGCCGCCTCGACTTTTTCCCGCACCAGCAGCGCCTGTAATTCCGGCGCGTCGGCGATAGCGTGTTGCTCAAAGGCCAGCGCCTCACGCTGCGCTCCCCATTCGCCGCAGCCAGGCAGCGATGCGGTGATCATTAACGCTTTGGCATCCACGCGAGCCTGCACGTCAGCGCGTTCGTCCTCGGTTGCGACGAACCAGCTTCCGCGCCCCGCTAATTGTAGCGCATCGCCGTCAACAACTTGATTAAAGTCCGGTTTTTTCAGACGCTCGCTAACCATTTGATTAAACAACGCACTGCGGGCCGCCGACAACCAAAAACTGCGTTTGTTGCGATCGCGCACCGGGGCATTGCTTTGCGCCCAGCGCAACGCGCCCTGGACGTTACTGCCGCCAATGCCAAAGCGCTGAGCGCCGAAATAGTTCGGCACACCGCGCTCCGCAATGGCCTGCAAACGTGATTCGACATCCGCGCGATCGCTCACCTCACGCAATACCACCGTAAACGCATTACCCTGCAAAGCACCGAGGCGCAACTTACGTTTATGACGGGCATACTCCAGCACTTTGCACCCTTCCAGCTCAAAGGCGCTGAGATCCGGCATGGCATTCCCCGGCACACGAGCGCACAACCACTGCTCTGTGACAGCATGCTTATCTTTCTGCCCGGCAAAACTCACTTCCCGCGCGGGAATTTTAAGGAATTTTGCCAGCGCATCCGCAACAAAACGCGTGTTACAGCCGTTTTTCAGAATACGTACAAGAATATGCTCGCCCTCGCCGTCTGGCTCGAAACCGAGATCTTCCACCACCACAAAATCTTCCGGGTTGGCTTTTAAAATGCCCGTCGCTGTCGGTTTGCCATGCAACCAGGTCAGATTCTCAAAATCGATCATTTTGCCGCCTTCACCAGCAACACCACCGCTTCACAGGCAATGCCTTCGCCACGACCGGTAAAGCCAAGCTTTTCGGTGGTCGTGGCTTTCACGTTGACGTCATCCATGTGGCAGCCAAGATCTTCGGCAATAAACACGCGCATCTGCGGAATGTGCGGTAACATTTTCGGCGCCTCGGCGATGATCGTCACATCGACGTTGCCAAGTGTATAGCCTTTGGCCTGGATGCGACGCCACGCTTCACGCAGCAGCCCGCGGCTATCCGCGCCCTTAAACGCCGGATCGGTATCCGGAAACAGTTTACCGATGTCGCCCAACGCCGCTGCGCCAAGCAGGGCGTCCGTGAGCGCATGTAGCGCGACGTCACCATCGGAATGCGCCAACAGGCCTTTTTCGTAAGGAATGCGCACGCCGCCGATGATTATCGGGCCTTCGCCGCCAAACGCGTGTACGTCAAAACCGTGTCCAATGCGCATTTATGCTTTCTCCTGGAGGTCTGAATGGGTCAGATAGAATTCTGCGAGTCGTAAATCTTCAGGTCGGGTGACTTTAATATTATCCGCACGCCCGGCAACCAATTCCGGGTGAAAGCCACAATGTTCCAGCGCGGAGGCCTCATCGGTGATGATAGCCCCTTCATTCATCGCCCGAATCAGGCAATCGTGAAGGAGTTCCAGCGGGAAAAACTGCGGCGTCAGCGCATGCCATAAATCATTACGTTCAACCGTATGGGCAATGGCGGTTTTACCTGGCTCGGCACGCTTCATGGTGTCGCGTACGGGGGAGGCAAGAATACCGCCGACGCGGCTGGTTTCGCGCAGTTGCAGCAGGCGGTTTAAATCATCCTGACACAGGCAAGGACGCGCGGCATCATGCACCAGCACCCACTGCGCGCCCACGGCGGCTTTCAAACCAGCGAGCACGGAATCGGCGCGTTCAGCGCCACCGTCCACGACGGTGATCTGTGGATGACGGGCGAGCGGTAAGCGGGCAAAACGTTCGTCGCCAGGGCTGACGGCGATGATCACCCGGCCAACGCGCGGGTTAACGAGCAGCGCGGAAACCGCATGCTCAAGGATCGTTTTATCGCCAATGGAGAGATATTGCTTAGGACATTCCGTTTGCATGCGGCGGCCGAATCCGGCTGCCGGCACCACGGCACAGACGTCCGGTATCATTGCTGACATGTCGTAAACCCGGGACTGTTAAGGTCTGTTTTGTGTATTTTGTGAATTCTGCGTGTTTTGCGTTGACCCCGGCGCGCGTTTCGATGCGTCCGGCACCAGACGATAGAATGTTTCGCCCGGTTTGGTCATGGTCAATTCGTTGCGTGCGCGTTCCTCAATCGCTTCCTGACCGCCGTTGAGATCGTCAATTTCGGCGAAAAGCTGATCGTTGCGCGCTTTTAATTTGGCGTTAGTCGCCTGTTGTGCCGCTACATCTTCGCTGACGCGGCCGTAATCGTGCAGACCATTCTTGCCAAACCACAGTGAGTACTGTAGCCAGACCAGCAAAGCCAGCAATAGCAGCGTTAGTTTACCCATCCTGCCCCCTGAAAAACGGCATCATCATCCCATAACTTTTCGTCAGACTCCACTCCGGGGTCTGGTGATACCGCACAAGCGCCAGACTTTAGCATATTTCACTGCCGAACCGTAGCCCACCCCGTATCCCGGATACATTGTCTTAACATGCGTTACGGTTTGACGTATGCATGCCCTCAGCCGAGCAGCCACATAAACAGCACGCCGAACATGGCGATCACGGTCAGCAATGTCGCCACGCTACTGTACAGCAACTTACCGTCGAGCAGTGAATGCAACGCAATGCCAACCACCACCGAAACGGGCATCAGCGCAAGGAAGAAGGGCCAGGTGTAGAGAAAGAAAAAGAGCGTGTTGGGGCCGTAAATCATAAACGGGATCGCCAGCGCCACCAGCCATGCAACGAACCCCACAACGGCCCCAGGGAGCGACCATGTGGTTTCGTCGGCGGTCGTCGTAGAAAGCGACTCCGACCTGGAGAGGGTGATGTTCTGACTATTACGCATATCTGATCCTGTTACCTTAACGACCGGCAAAGGGGGGATACGCGCAATCATCAGGCAACGTGGAAATTAATGCCGGGTCACCTGATGACGACGGGTATCGCCAGTACCGTCTCAGGATCTGATAATATCGCCCTGTCGGAGGAGATCTAATAATTGGCTTACCAAATTTGTTACCAATTGTTCACCATCGAGATGAACCTCCGCAGAGAGCGGCGCTTCATAAACCGAGTCTATACCGGTGAAGTTACGCAGCTCGCCAGCACGCGCTTTTTTATATAATCCCTTAGGATCGCGTGCCTCGCAAATTGCCAATGGCGTATCGACAAACACTTCGATAAAACGCCCTTCCCCAAGCCGCTCGCGCACCATCTGGCGCTCCGCGCGGTGTGGAGAGATAAACGCCGTCAACACCACCAGCCCTGCGTCGACCATCACTCTGGCGACTTCACCCACCCGGCGGATATTCTCTTTACGATCGGCATCGCTAAAGCCCAGGTCGCTGCACAACCCATGGCGAACGTTGTCGCCATCCAGCAAATAGGTGCTCACGCCCGCGCGGTGCAGCGCCTCTTCCAGCGCCCCGGCGACGGTTGATTTACCCGAGCCGGAGAGCCCGGTAAACCACAGTACAACACCACGGTGACCGTGGAGTTGTTCGCGCTGCTCAGCCGTAACCGGATGTGCATGCCAGACGACATTTTCGTCATGCTGCGCCATTACTGACCTCCCAGCAGATCGCGTGCGCCCCAGTGCGGGAAGTGCTTGCGGATAAGCTGGTTCAGCTCCAGCTCAAAGGCGCTGAATTCAGAAGTGCGGGTCTGTTGCCCGGCATGAACTTCACGCACCATGCCAGCCCCAACGGTTACATTACTTAGACGGTCAATAAAGATAACGCCACCGGTAACCGGGTTCTGCTGGTATGCATCGAGCGTTAGCGGCTCATCAAAGGTGACATCGACAAGCCCAATGCCGTTCAACGGCAGGCTTTCCACCTGGCGCTGAGTGAGGTTATTGATGTCAACCTGATACTGGATGTTATCCACGCGCGCGCGGGTCTTTTTACCGGCGACTTTAATGTCGTAGCTTTGACCCGGTTGCAGCGGTTTTTCTGCCATCCACACCACATCGAGCGAAGCACTCTGCACTGCTGGCAGGGTTTCCTGCGCATCGAGGATCAGATCGCCGCGGCTGATATCAATTTCGTCTTTCAGCACCAGCGTAATCGCTTCACCGGCGGCCGCTTCCGGTAAATCGCCATCGAAAGTGACGATACGGGCGACTGACGACTCCACGCCAGACGGCAGGACTTTAATGCGCTGACCCACTTTCACAATACCGGACGCCAGCGTACCGGAAAAACCACGGAAATCGAGGTTCGGGCGATTCACATACTGCACCGGGAAGCGCATCGGCTGCGTATCCACCACGCGCTGGATCTCAACCGTTTCCAGCACTTCCAGCAGCGTCGGACCGCTGTACCATGGCATTTGCGGACTCTGGCTTGCGACGTTGTCGCCTTCCAGCGCCGAGAGCGGCACAAAACGGATATCCAGATTCCCTGGCAGTTGTTCTGCAAAGGTCAAATAGTCCTGACGGATGTTCTCGAAGGTCTCTTCGCTAAATGCCACCAGGTCCATTTTGTTGACCGCCACCACCAGGTGCTTAATACCCAGCAGCGTGGAGATAAAGCTGTGACGGCGCGTCTGATCCAGCACGCCTTTACGTGCATCGATCAGCAGGATCGCCAGATCACAGGTCGAGGCCCCGGTCGCCATATTACGGGTGTACTGTTCATGCCCTGGGGTATCGGCAATGATAAATTTGCGTTTTTCGGTGGAGAAATAGCGATAGGCCACGTCAATGGTGATGCCCTGTTCACGCTCTGCTTGCAGGCCATCCACCAGCAAGGCCAGATCGAGCTTCTCACCCTGCGTACCGTGACGTTTGCTGTCGTTGTGCAGCGTAGAGAGCTGATCTTCATAAATCTGGCGGGTGTCATGCAACAAGCGGCCAATCAGGGTGCTTTTCCCGTCATCGACGCTGCCACAGGTCAGAAAGCGCAGCAGGCTTTTGTGCTGCTGAGCATGCAGATACGCTTCGACGCCGCCTTCATTAGCAATTTGTTGTGCGATTGTGGTGTTCATGGCGGCTCCTTAGAAATATCCCTGACGTTTTTTCAGCTCCATGGAGCCGGCCTGGTCGCGGTCAATCACGCGGCCCTGACGTTCACTGGTGGTGGAAACCAGCATCTCTTCGATGATCTCAGGCAGCGTTTGCGCATCCGACTCCACGGCACCGGTGAGAGGCCAGCACCCCAGCGTACGGAAACGTACCATTCGTTGTTCGATCACTTCGCCCGGTTGCAGATCGATTCGGTCGTCATCGATCATCATCAGCATGCCATCACGCTCAAGCACCGGACGTTCCGCCGCCAGATACAGAGGAACAATCTCGATATTTTCCAGGTAGATGTACTGCCAGATATCCAGTTCAGTCCAGTTTGACAGCGGGAACACGCGAATGCTTTCGCCCTTGTTAATCTGGCCATTGTAATTATGCCACAGCTCCGGGCGCTGGTTTTTCGGGTCCCAACGGTGGAAACGGTCACGGAACGAGTAAATACGCTCTTTGGCGCGGGATTTTTCTTCGTCGCGACGCGCGCCACCGAACGCAGCATCAAAACCGTATTTGTTCAGCGCCTGCTTCAGCCCTTCGGTTTTCATGATATCAGTATGTTTCGCACTGCCGTGCACGAACGGGTTAATGCCCATTGCCACCCCTTCCGGGTTCTTATGCACCAGCAGCTCACAGCCGTAGGCTTTCGCGGTACGGTCACGGAATTCATACATCTCACGGAATTTCCAGCCGGTATCTACATGCAGCAGTGGGAACGGCAGCGTGCCCGGATAGAAGGCTTTACGCGCAAGATGCAGCATCACACTGGAATCTTTGCCGATGGAATACATCATCACCGGGTTGGAAAATTCGGCGGCCACTTCGCGGATGATATGGATGCTTTCCGCCTCCAGTTGTCGCAGGTGGGTGAGTCGTTTTTGGTCCATAACCATTCCTTAAGCCAGATTAATCACAGAAGCGTCAAACGCGTCCGTTCCTGTCGTATGCCGGAACCAGGCGAGTTCGCGATGAAGCCCAACCACCTCGCCCACCACTAACAAGGCGGGCATTGGGGCGGCTTTCGCCAGTTCCTCAAGTTGTTCTAATGTGCCAGTAGCCACATGCTGATCCGTGCGCGTACCGCGGGAGATGACCGCCACTGGCGTAGTGTTATCACGACCGTGGGCGATCAGTTGCGTGCTGATTTCCGCGGCCTTCATCGTCCCCATATAGATAGCCAGCGTCTGGCGGCTTTGCGCCAACAGCGACCAGTCGAAGGGGGTGCTATCGGCTTTATAATGCCCGGTAACGAACGTCACGCTCTGCGCGAAGTCCCGGTGTGTCAGTGGAATACCCGCATAGGCGGTCGCACCGGATGCAGCCGTCACGCCCGGCACCACCTGAAAAGGAATACCCGCTTCCGCTGCGGCCTGTAACTCTTCTCCACCGCGACCAAAAATAAACGGATCGCCTCCCTTCAGGCGCACTACCGTTTTGCCCTCGCGGGCGGCATCCACCAGCATGCGATTGGTTTCATGTTGTGCAACCGCATGTGCCCCGGCGCGTTTACCTACACAAATTTTTTCCGCATCCCGGCGGGTCAGCTCCAGCACCGCATCGCTGACCAGATGATCGTAAAACACCACATCGGCTTGCTGAATCACCTGCAAGCCGCGCAACGTCAGCAAGCCTGCGTCGCCCGGCCCCGCGCCGACCAGAATAATTTCCCCACTCGCTGAGCCCGGCTGCGTCAGTTCCGCTTCCAGCGCTTTCTCCGCTGCGGGTTCATCACCTGCGGCCATCAGGCTGGCAAAACGCCCGCGAAAGGCGCTTTCCCAAAAACGGCGACGTTCATCGGTGGTCCGACGAAATGCTTTAATACGTGTGCGCCAGCGCCCGGCGACGTCCGCCATGCGCCCCAGATTGCCGGGTAACAACGCTTCAATCTTTTCACGCAACAGGCGCGCCAATACCGGTGCGTTACCGCCGGAGGAGATCGCCACCAGTAGCGGTGAACGATCAACAATCGACGGGAAAATAAAGGAGCACAGCGGCTGATCGTCAACCACATTGACCAGCCGGTGGCGCGCGTTGGCGGCATCAAATACCCGGCGGTTCAGCGCGGCATCATTGGTGGCGGCAATCACCAGAAAAACGCTGTCCAGTTGTGACTCGTCAAAGGTTGTCGCCACCCAGTGAATAGCCTGCCGTTCAGCAAGCTGTTGCAGCGACGCATCCAGGTGTTGCGCCACAACCTTTACCTGTGCGCCTGCACGACGCAAAAAAGCGATTTTGCGCGCGGCAATTTCGCCACCGCCAATCACCAGAACGGGGCGGTCTTTTACAGCAGCAAACAGCGGAAGGTAATCCACAACGCAACAACTCACTCGTAGCCAGCAATACAGGGACTATAGGGGGCGGTTTAGAACGAATGAAATTACGAATTGGAATGAGTAGTTCCGCAAAGGAATAACGCCTGTGCAAAGCAAATATCAAAAAGTGCTTAACGCGTGTCTTTTCGCACGGTTAAGAAGAAATGAAATTGTGTAAACCCGGTCACAGTTTCATACTAAGCGCGTCAAAATTTTTGCTGCATAAAGGACTCTCTATGTTTTCCGCATTGCGCCACCGTACCGCTGCCCTGGCGCTCGGCGTATGCTTTATCCTTCCGGCGCATGCCCGCCCTTCCCAACCCGGTGAGTTTGCTAATGAGCAGGCACGCCATATTGCCACTCTGTTTCCAGGCCGAATGACCGGTACACCTGCGGAAATGCTCTCTGCCGACTATTTGCAGCAGCAGTTCATGCAGATGGGTTATGAGAGCAATATCCGTAAATTTAAAACCCGTTACAGCTATACGGCGAAAGATAAGCAGCAGAGCTGGCAAAACGTTACCGGCAGTACGGTGATCGCCGCGCATGAAGGCAAATCGCCGCTGCAAATTATTATTATGGCGCATCTCGACACCTACGCGCCGCGCAGCGACGCCGATGTGGATAACAATCTGGGCGGCTTAACCTTACAAGGAATCGATGATAACGCCGCCAGTCTGGGCGTTATGCTGGAGCTGGCGCAGGCGCTCAAACAGGTGCCGACGCAGTACAGCATTCGTTTTATCGCCACCAGCGGTGAAGAAGAGGGCAAGCTCGGCGCACAAAACCTGCTCGATCGCATGAGTGAAGCCGAGAAGAAACACACCCTGCTTGTGATCAATCTGAACAACCTGATCGTCGGCGATAAACTCTATTTTAATAGCGGTAAAAACACCCCGGCTTCGGTGCGTAAACTGACGCGGGATCGTGCGCTGGCGCTTGCCCGTACGCAGGGTATTCTCGCCATGAGCAACCCAGGGCTTAACGCCAGTTATCCTAAAGGCACCAGTTGCTGCAACGATGCAGAAGTGTTTGATAAAGCGGGGATCCCGGTGCTGTCGGTGGAGGCCACGAACTGGTCGCTGGGCAATAAAGATGGTGAACAACAACGCGCAAAATCGAAAACTTTTCCCGACGGCGTCAGCCATCACAATCCGCGACTGGATAACCAGCAATATATTGACCGGGCGCTGCCAGGACGCATAGAACGCCGCAGTCGTGATGTTATGCGCATCATGCTGCCGTTAGTGAAAGAACTGGCCAAAGCCGGCAAATAACACGGACAAAAACGCCTGCCTATGCAGGCGTTTTTTCAGACTGTTCAGGCAACAAGCGCACCTGATGATGTGAGACTAACGCTCGTCGCGTCGCCCGCCGACCGCGGCCCACATCCGGCGTACATGTACCGTCACTTCTTCACGATCGTGGTACAGCTGTCGCGCCTGAATCTGCGCAGCGACACCGTGTTCATCAAGCTGCGCCTGAATATACGCCAGGTTGTTGGAGACCTCTTCGTAGCGTTTTTTCATCGGCAGTTTAAGGTTAAAAATGGTTTCGCGGCACCAGCCTTCAGTCAACCATTGCGCCATCAGCGCAGCGACTTTCGCCGGTTTCTCCACCATATCGCACACCATCCATGAGATGTTGTTGCGATTGGGGCGATAGCGGAAGCCATCTTCCCGCAGCCAGGTCACCTGACCGGTATCCATCAGACTTTGCGCCATCGGGCCGTTATCCACTGAGTAAACCCACATGTTGCGTTTTACCAGCTGATAGGTCCAACCGCCAGGGCATGCGCCAAGATCGACAGCATACATTCCATTGGCCAGGCGCTCGTCCCACTCATCCTCAGGGATAAAGACGTGGAACGCCTCTTCCAGCTTTAACGTTGAGCGGCTCGGCGCGTCGGATGGAAATTTCAGACGCGGGATGCCCATATAGAACGGTGAGTTATTAAAGGAGTAAGAATACCCGGTATAGCAGCAGCCAGGCGCAATAAAAAAGACATGCACCACCGGACGTTTTGGCGAATCACTGCGCGCCAGCACGCCCGCTTCACGCAACGCTGAACGCAGCGGCACGGTGAATTTGCGACAGAACTTCATCAGCTCTTTGCTTTCGTTGGTGTCAGCCACTTCAACCCGCAGATCGCCGCCTTTCTCCACCACACCTTGCAGCATACCGACAATCGGCGTAATACGATCCTCTGGCGGCAAGTCCTTCAGTAATTCTCCCACCACAAACATCTGACGGGCGAAAATCAGGCTATTAAACGGCAGTTCGCGCGCCAGCTTATCTGCATCGCTTTCCTGATAACATTCAAAAACAACATAGCCCGCGTTTTCTTTTACGCGCGCAAAACCGAACACCTCAAGACGCCCGGCCTTATCGGTAATTTCTGCTGCACACTCTTTCTCAAAACCCGGGCGGCACAGCAACACCACTTTATTCATGAACAACGCCCTTACGTTTTAGACGGATCGCGCCAGTAAACATCAATGCCCAGCCGATTAAAAAGCAAACGCCACCGACCGGCGTAACAAACACCCACAGGCGTAAGTGAGAGAGCGCCAGGCAATAAAGGCTGCCGCTAAACAGCACGGTACCCAATGCCAGGAAAACGCTGCTCCAGTAGAACCAGATGCTAATACGGCGCTGCATGGCAACCGCCAATCCCAGCACCGCAAGCGTATGAAATGCCTGATAGTCGAGGCCGGTCTGGATCCAGCTCATATCCACCGACCCCAAAGATTTACTCAAAACATGTGCGCCGAATGCGCCCAGCGCGACATAGACAAAACCGCTCACCGCGGCGAAAATCAGCATAAAACGGCTGGTCATGAGATTACCCTAAAAGTCATACGCGCCGTTGCGCGCGAATTATTGTTCGTAACGGAAACGAAATTTTTCCTGTTCGTTTGCCGCTTTTGCCAGTATCCACTGTCGAAAGGCGGCTATTTTACCCAGTTCTGCCTGACTGTCATGACAAACCAGATAAAACGCATTTTTACTGACCAAAACATCGTTAAAAGGACAAACCAGCCGGCCTGCCTCAATTTCGGACTGCGCCATCACATTATTCGCCAGCGCGATCCCCTGTCCGTGGATAGCCGCCTGCAGCACCATCGAGCTGTGGCTGAATATCGGCCCTTGCTGGACATTAAGATTAAGACCTAACTGGCGCGTATAAGTTTGCCAGTCGCGACGGGATGCGTCGTGTAATAACGTGTGCTGCGCCAAATCATCTGGCTTTTTCAAGGGCTTATCGCCTGTAAGTAACAGCGGAGAGCAGACCGGAAGCAGATATTCGGCGTACAATTTTTCCACGCGCAGCCCTGGCCAGTTGCCGCGACCGTAAAAAATGGCTACGTCGACATCGTCAGCCAGTTTATCTTCTTCACGATCCACAGCCTGAATACGCACATCGATTCCCGGATAAGCTGAGTTAAAGCTGGAGAGTCTTGGCACCAACCATTGAATGGCAAAACTGGGTAACAAACTGACCGTCAGCGCACCTTTGGCGCTGCGCGCCTGAAGCTTACGCGTCGCCTCATTAAGCTGTGAAAATATCTCTTTGATGTCCTGAAAATAACTCTGCCCCTCTTCAGTAAGCAGCAGAGAACGGTTACGTCGGCGGAAGAGTTTCAGCCCGAGAAAATCCTCAAGAGACTTGATTTGGTGGCTTACTGCGGCCTGCGTCACAAAAAGCTCATCGGCAGCGCGAGTAAAACTCAAATGGCGTGCAGCGGCATCGAAAACGCGTAATGCATTTAGTGGTGGTAATCGCTTTGACATGGTTATCAGGCTTAGATGTTAACTCAATTTAACAAACAGGAAACAAGGGTTAACCTATTAGTTTTTTTTATCTGAGCCATTATAAATTGTCCGTTGAGCTTCTACCAGCAAATACCTATAGTGGCGGCACTTCCTGAGCCGGAACGAGAAGCTTTTTTTGGAATGCGTGTTCTGAAGGGCTTTTGGCTTACGGTTGTGATGTTGTGTTGTTGTGTTTGCAATTGGTCTGCGATTCAGACCCCGGTAGCAACGCTACCCCTTTTTCACTTCCTGTACATTTACCCTGTCTGTCCATAGTGATTAATGTAGCACCGCAAAATTGCGGTGCTTTTTTTTACCCAAAATCCGGCCTATTTTTTCTCCAGAGCGACCATCTCTTTCACGTCTGAACGGTTAATCTGCTGCTCATTACCATTCGCATCTTTATAGGAAATCATCCCGGTCTGATCATCTGTTTTCGGTTTCCCTTCCGAGACGATGGTGCGTCCATCATTGGTGTGTAACGCGTAATTCGGACCAGAACAGGCGCTCAGGGTAAAAGCAAACATACATGCAGATATAATTGCGGCAGTCTTTTTCATGTTCTTCTCCTTCTGGCAATTAATGCTGTGAAAACCTCTTTCAGGAAGAGGCCAAAACATTTACCTAACACTATTCAGCATAACCTGCTTCTCCGGCCCTGCCAGGACAAACAGACTATTCCGATGGAGCGCAACGTTCTTGCTACGCCGGACAAATTGCGCGACGATCCGGCTATTGGTATGAGGAGTCCCATGAACGCATTTAACCCATCGCTATTTCGCGCCCAGTTTCCGGCGCTGGCTGACGCTGGCGTCTATCTGGACAGCGCCGCCACCGCTTTAAAACCGCAGGCAGTGATCGATGCCACACAGCAGTTCTACAGCCTGAGCGCGGGTAATGTGCACCGTAGCCAGTTCGCGCAAGCACAGCAGTTAACCGCCCGCTATGAAGCCGCCCGCGATCAGGTCGCCGCGCTGGTGAATGCACCATCCGGTAAGAACATTGTCTGGACGCGCGGTACAACGGAATCCATCAATATGGTCGCTCAGTGTTACGCCCGCCCACGCCTGCAACCGGGCGATGAGATCATCGTCAGCGAGGCCGAGCACCACGCCAATCTGGTGCCGTGGCTGATGGTGGCGCAGCAAACCGGCGCACGGGTCGTCAAACTGCCGCTGGGCGCTGATCATCTGCCGGATATCGCGCAACTGCCGCAATACATCACCTCACGCAGCCGTATCCTCGCACTGGGACAGATGTCGAACGTCACGGGCGGCTGCCCGGATCTGGCGAAAGCCATCACGCTTGCTCATGCGGCTGGCATGGTGGTCATGGTCGATGGCGCACAAGGCGTGGTGCATTTCCCGGCGAATGTGCAGAGCCTGGATATCGATTTTTATGCGTTTTCCGGCCACAAGCTCTATGGCCCCAACGGCATTGGCGTGCTCTACGGAAAAACCGAACTGCTGGATGCCATGTCACCGTGGCTCGGTGGCGGCAAGATGATCACCGAAGTGACCTTTGACGGTTTCACAACCCAGCCAGTCCCTTACAAACTGGAAGCGGGCACGCCTAACGTCGCCGGGGTAATTGGCCTGAGCGCGGCACTGGAATGGCTGAAGACGCATGATATCGCGCAGGCGGAAAGCTACAGCCGCGGGCTGGCAACCCTTGCAGAAGAGCGCCTGGCGCAGCGCCCTGGGTTCCGTTCCTTCCGTTGTCAGGACGCCAGTCTGCTGGCCTTCGACTTTGCTGGTGTGCATCACAGCGATATGGTGACATTGCTTGCGGGGTACGGCATTGCGCTGCGCGCCGGTCAACATTGCGCTCAGCCGCTTCTGGCGGCGCTTGGCGTCAATGGCACATTGCGGGCATCTTTCGCTCCTTATAATACGCAACACGATGTGGATGCGCTGGTGAACGCCGTTGACCGCGCCCTGGACATACTGGTGGATTAATGACAAACCCCGTTTTTGCCGGACATCCGTTCGGCACTGTGATCACCGAAGCAACGCTGCGCCAGACCTTTGGCGTGCTGACCCAGTGGGAAGATAAATACCGGCAATTAATCTTGCTCGGAAAGCAGTTACCTGCGGCAACGGACGCGCTGAAAGCACAGGCGCGGGAGATCCCCGGTTGCGAAAATCGTGTCTGGCTGGGAGCAATGCCCACGGCAGATGGCACCCTGCATTTCTTTGGCGACAGTGAAGGCCGAATCGTACGCGGGCTGCTGGCGGTATTACTGACCGCCGTAGAAGGTAAGCGCCCGGCGGAGTTGCTGGAACAGGATCCGCTGGCGTTTTTTGATGAACTCGGCTTGCGCGCCCAGCTTAGCGCTTCACGCAGTCAGGGGCTGGCGGCGTTGGCTGCCGCCGTACAGGATGCTGCCCGTCAGGCGTTGGCCTGACGTTCTGCTTTTGCCATCAGTTTTTTCAGTGCGTGGGACACCGCAACAAAACCAAAGGTGGCGGTAACCATTGTCGCCGCGCCAAAACCGGATGCGCAATCCATGCGTTTTGGCCCTTCTGCCGTGCTTTTCATCGCGCATACGGAACCATCCGCCTGCGGATAAACCAGCGCTTCAGTGGAAAAAACGCAGTCCACACCAAGCTTGCCTTTGCTGTTTTTTACCACGCCGAAATCGCTTTTCAGCCGCTCACGGAGTTTCGCCGCAAGCGGATCCTGGATGGTTTTCGCCAGATCGCTTACCTGGATCTGCGTTGGATCGATCTGCCCACCCGCACCGCCGGTGGTGACCAGTGGGATCTTGTTTCGACGACAATATGCGATCAATGCGGCTTTCGGACGCACGCTATCGATAGCGTCAATCACGTAGCTGAAGCCCTGATCCAGCAGTTGCGCCACGTTGTCGGCAGTGACGAAATCATCGACGACCGTCACCACGCACTCCGGATTGATTTGGCGGATGCGATCAGCCATCACTTCCGCTTTTGCCAGACCCACATTGTCGCGCAAGGCATGAATCTGACGGTTGGTATTGGTCACGCACACATCGTCCATATCAATCAACGTAATTGCACCGATTCCGGTTCTCGCCAGCGCTTCCGCGGCCCAGGAGCCGACACCGCCAATGCCCACCACACAAATATGTGCGTCGGCAAACCATTGCAGTGCATTTTCACCGTACAAACGCGCCGTACCGCCAAAGCGCTGGCGCCAGGCATCGCTGATGACTACAGACATAAGACCTCAGAAATGAAGAATAAAGACAGGAGTTCCCCTCTCCCGGAATCGGGAGAGGGGGAAGTTTATCACACTCAGCCGCTGAACACGCCGCCAGCGCCCGGTGCATTTTTCAGCACCCAGACGCGGCCATAATGGTTATACCATCCGGCACGGTGACCGGCATCCGGGCCAATGCCCTGATAAATATCAAAATGCTGCCCTTTAATCGCACCGCCAACATCCAGCGCCACCATCAGGCGCAGCTCATACTGGCCATTAAATTTGCCGTTGTTATCAAGCTGCGGCACTTCCGCCAGTAGCGTCGTACCCGGAGGGATCACGCTACGATCGGAAGCCACAGAGGCACGGCCAACCAGCGGCACTGCACTGGCACCTTTCACCGGTGCCCAGGATTGCGGCTTAAAGAACACGAATGAGGCGTTCTCTTCCAACAGTGCACGCACTTCTGATTCACTGTGCTTCGCCCCCCATTCCCGGATGGCCTGCATCGACATGTCTTCTTTCTTCACTTCACCACGGTCGATCAACACCTTACCGATACTGCGGTAGGGATGACCGTTTTTACCGCCATAGCTGAAGAAGTTAAGCGGGCTACCGTCGCCAAAATCGATATAGCCGCTGCCCTGCACGTCCATAATAAAGTTGTCCATCAGCGAGTTGCTGTAAGCCAGCACATAGCTGTCGCTCAGCGCACCGGCATAGATTTCGGCACGGGACGGCAACCGTCCGCGTTTGGACGGCATACGATAGATAGGGTACTGGAATTCGCCCTGGCGCGTGTGTCGCGCCTGTATCACAGGGGTGTAATAACCGGTGAACTGCACGTTGCCGTAGTTATCCGTGCCTTCCATCTGCCAGGCGTCGAGGCCGTATTGACGTAAAGTGCGAGTATCGCCTCCGGCTCGCAGCCACTCCTGGATAGCGTTATACACGTTGCTTTGGCTGCTATAGAGGCGCGGCGCGGCGCTGCGGATCTGGCTCACCTGCTCGGAGAAATCACCGGCATTGATTGGCGCGCCAACGGCGTCAGGCTGGTTGACCAGGGAAAACGGCTGGGAAAATTTCCCGTCTTTATACTGCTGACCGCGATCGGTCGGTTTAGAAGTACAGGCTGCGAGGATAGCAACCATCGCTCCCGTGAGTGCATACTTAACCCAACGTCCTTTCATTCTCTCTCATCTTCTGAATTAACCCGGAGCGAGGTGAAGATAACAAACCCCACTCGCTAATGAAATGCGCCAGCGCAACCCAACACAAATTTCGCTCAAAAAACGAACTGATTGTATTGTTTTTACGCATAATCTCCGCAAATTACGTATTGGGGCAAAAAAAAGGTTGCATCAAAAAGTTTGCAGCGTATAGTGCGCATCCACGGACGCGGGGTGGAGCAGCCTGGTAGCTCGTCGGGCTCATAACCCGAAGGTCGTCGGTTCAAATCCGGCCCCCGCAACCAATTAAAATGTGAAGAAAAACGTTTACATGATGGAAGTGTAAACAGACGGACGCGGGGTGGAGCAGCCTGGTAGCTCGTCGGGCTCATAACCCGAAGGTCGTCGGTTCAAATCCGGCCCCCGCAACCAACACAATAAACACCTTAACGGGTGTTTTTTTGTTTCTGCGTTGCAGTAAACGAAACATGGCACGCTGCGGTGCCATTTTGTTGTCGCGTTGCTCACCTTTCGTGCATCAGGACGTCTTATTTCCCTTTACTCTACCCCTCTTACGTGGCGACACTCGCTTTGCATCCTTTTCCGTCGCTAGTCTGGGACGCAAATCAACTCCCTTAACCTTGAGCTGCATTCCATAGCCCAGCTTTTCAACCAGACGCATTGCCTCATCATTCAACCATTCGATCAGCTGCGCGAAATCCATTTTCTTGCCGTCCTCGGGTTTTTTCCAGTTTTTGTCGCTGGCAATGGTAATCATCAAACACCCTGCCCGACACTCCTCCGAAGCCATGTACTTATTGACGAGTTGATCCGACAAGGCGGCACGTAAGTCATTTGCGGAACGGGGCTTTTCACCAATTTTAAGTTCAATAACAGCCTGTGGCCCAGCAAGCGATCGCAAGCGAATGTCGGTCTCTTTCTCATCCGCAGTTGCTGATTCTTGATCGACGGTATAGCTATTTCTTGCACTATTACGCAATTCACGTGCAATTACGCGTCGCATAACGCGCTCATCACGGATGCCAGCCCAGCTTTCACGTGGAGAAACATCTGACAGCAAAAGTTCATCCAGATCATCCAGACGATCGCATAGCAGAGCAAACATACTTTCACTGCTGGCTGGAGGGAGGTCGTGGCCGCCATAAATCCCGGCAATATCACCTTCGCTTAACACGTCGCTATCCGCTTCCTGGGCAGCCTTCTCCAGTGCGATAGCTAATGCTCTTGCGCTAAAATCAGCAAACAAAGGATCCTGACTCAACGCGATGCGGGCTGACCATGCAGATGACCCCGTGGTATTGAGTAAGGCAGACAGAATCACATCCCGACCACTTTGCGCGTAATCACGACGATCGGGTGTCCAGCTTCCTTCGTGCCAGGGATCATCTTCCCGGCGGATATGTGTATACGCGAGTCGGACCAGGCGCAGTAATAACTCCGGTGTGAACCCCGGCTGCGACAGATTGACCGGAGCATTGAGATGATGCGTGTCGAAGAGCTCGCCAAACCAATCAAGCGCAGCAGAATCTTTACTCACAGGGATCTTAGCCAGAATACGTTCCAGCTTTTCCACCCCGGTAGTCGGTTCCAACTGCAATAACGCAGCCACCCAGACGCTTTCAAACCTGACACCAGTGCGTCGAAGCCGTTTACGCGCCAGTAAACGGATTTGCTCGACCGCCTCTGGATCGCCGTGTTGGATCAATACGTCAAGAACGCGCTTTAAGCGTTGTTTTGCCCGCGTCGGGTCTTCTTTATTACCCGTACTGCTGGCATTCTGCTCAAGCCACTGGCGTAAACAAGGCACAAAAATCGCGGCGATTGCTGGCGTCGCATATTCGAGTCCGTGAAGAATGGGCGAGGGCGAAGGTAGCGTTAATTCGAACGTCAGCTGAGCCCCTAACGTACTGCTGACCGCCGTTGGATGGGCAATCACCAGCGCCTCAAGCCATGAGGGAAAGCTGCCATACCCAATCGGCACATAACGCGCGGCGTTTTCGGCTTCAGCAGGCGAAAGCTTTCGTGCCCAGTCGGGGTCTTCGGATTCAGCAAAAATGGCGGCGAAACCCAATTGCCACCGTCTGTAGACCACATTTCTGTCTTCGGGTTTAACCTCCATACCCAAACCGGGCCGTTCTCGTCGCCAACACGGTATCAGCGCAGCCCGTACCCGATCGGCTGTCTCTTTACCAAAATGATTTTCCAGAAAAGCACGGTTCCACCCGGTTGCCCGTCCATGACTTTCAGTGCTTTCCATAACATGCCACAGTTTTTTTATTGTGGTATCGACGCAATCCTGGCTAAACGCCCGGTCCGGGTTATCGCTGATCTCATTCCACAGATCAATCCAGCTCGCCATCGCTTGTGCTTTGCGAGCATTGCGTTGTTGCTCATCAAGGGCAGATTGTCGTTCAGACTCGGCAAATACAGGATCAAACACATGCCTTCGTTGTAACACCTTGTCGAGATCAGCAACAAGGGCTGGCGTATCGGCGACGCAGGACTTGAGGTGTTCCACATATTCATGAAAAGAGAGTGCCGTTGGGTATAAAAAGCGGATTGCCACTTCCAGCAGCATCTCCCGATCTTCTAACGGGCGTTGCTTGTCTGTCAGGCAGGTGATAATCCACTCGCTATCCCGTTCAGGCTCTGGTGTGATTGCCCCCCCACTCGTCGCAGCCAGCATCCGTTGAAAAGCGTCTTCTTCTGGGTGAAAAACCTGACTTAAGGCATCACTGGCCCAGAAAAGGGATTCGCGCTCGCGACCGGAAAGCGTATCAATAGCCGCTCGCAGGTTTTGATAAGCGTCATTGCGATAGCGATATTCGTCCCGCAAGTAGAACGCCACCGCGACGGAACGAAAAACATGTTCTTTACGTTCACCGTTCTCAAGCAGCCGGGAGCAGACTTGTGCCAGTGCAGCAACCAGGTGCACACGCGGTACCACCTTACGCCGGGCTGTTTTGTCCCATAAAGCGCCATCAAGGATACATTCGGTCAAACGTTCACGTAGAGGCTCCAGTAATGACTCCGGAAAATCTTTTGCCGAAACAATGCCCGGCAGACGCCAACTGAGATCGCTAACGACATGTGCACTTGACTCGGTTCGCATCAATAACGGAAGGAGTTGGTCTATATCCATATGACCGGGGAACAAACGGCAAATCATATGCTGGAGCATATGGTCATTCCAGATATCAGGCCGTGTCTCCAGCCGTAAGACGACAGGCTGCAAGGCGGGTGAATTAAGCGCAACCAGCGCATCGACTGCGTCATAACGCTCGTCTATGGCCGTTTCATCCGCCAGTGCGACTTCCCGGGGAATATGTTCGCACGCCGGGAGCGGCCCAGCTTCAATCAGCTTCAGTAAAAAGACCCGAATCTCTTTATTTTCAATGCCTCGTTGCCAAAGTTTATTAATCAGCTCACTCAAATCGGTAGAGACAAAACGGCGGGCGTTGATTTCAGGAACCTCAAGCCCACGCCATCCGCCACAACCGTAACGATCAACATAAGCTTGTAGCGCTTTTTGTCGCTGATGAGGATCGAGCTGTTGCGGATCGGCAGAATTCAGTAAGACTTCAGGCTCACGTCGAACCACTTCATCAAAAAAGCGAGGATCACAACCGGCCAACCATGCCGCAACAGGACGCATTGTAGGGCGTATAACTTCATTACCCTGCATCGTTCTCGTGAACAGCAACCGTTTTGCCGCTTTCACCGTTAGCCCTTTTTCAAGCAGGACGCGAATCTGTTCTGCCGCAAGGTATTCGATCACTGAACGATGATGAAAACGTACCCGCCCATAACTGGCGAAGCCAAATAATGGGCGCTCAAGCAATACCTGCCGCTCATCCTTTGTCCAGTCGGAGAGAAGAGTGTTCACATCCAGCGCTTGTTCTCCCGCATCTCCCAAATTTGATTCAGCGCTGTGACGGAGGGTCAACTTCCGGCTAAGCAGGGCTGCCAGTGCCAATTTGCGCGCGCCTTCCAGTGCCTTGTCGTCTGATAACGCAACGTGTTCAGAACGGTCTGGATTAGGCCGTAGTTTTATCGCAATGTCATGTGCAACCTGTTCCCGATGTGTCCGGATACGCCGGGACTCAGCCCAGCTGCTGCAAAGCTCAATTAAGTCCTGCGGGCGCCGTGCAAACTCCTCAGCGTTTCTCCGGTGAATATCCTCCATGAAACCCTCAACATCGACAACGCGCTGTCTGATGGCCATCTCGCGTATTTGAAGGTTATTCAAAGGCATTAAACCAACATGCAACCAGGTGGGTACCTCTTCCTTCTCCTCCCTGATTTGATGCGGGTCGATAGCAATGGCTGCAAAGGTGCTGGCGTTATATTCAGCCGCGCTTTTTGGCACCGGCAAATATTTTTCGATGAGTTGTTGTTCAATACGAATCGGACGCGTCGTGATGACTATTCTGGCCCGCGCAAGTTGCCCTTTCAACGCCCGGTTTAGCCGACGTAATGCCTGTTCGAAAGAACCAAGGGTAAGTTTTAACTCGTCAATCGCATCCAGAAAGAAAGTGGCGATAGCCGATTCTGAACTCAGCCAGGTCTCAAACTGTTGCTGCCCTTCATGATCAAACATCTCCAGCAGTTCTGTTTGTGCAAGAACAGCAAGCTCAAGAAAAAAGGCCGGCTCTCCTGACGCTTTTAACTCCTCTTGTTGCTGTTGGCATTCATAGGTTTTTCCTGCTCCGGCTTCGGCAATGATAAGAATACGCGGGGACTGAAGAAGCACTGGCCATGTCATCACACCAGGCATGCCAGGAGATAACAGTGCCGCGAGGTGATGGATATCCGTCGCATCCTCGGCGGAAAGTTTACGGAAAGTGCGTTGAATGGCTTGCTGGTTACCTTTTTTATTATCGCTACGCATAGTGGCGGGTTCCTGCTTAATCCTTTCGTTGCCGGGTCACTTATTGTTATAAACACGTTGTTATAAAAATGGCGCCTTAGGGCGCCTGTTTTTTTATTGCCTTCTTGCCAGCGTCGCGCCATCCGCGAAATAGGCCTTTATCCCCGCCAGAATCGACTCTGCCACTTCCTGCTGGAACTTCGCGGTCTTGAGCTTACGCTCCTCTTCCACGTTACTGATAAAGGCGGTTTCGACCAGAATCGACGGAATGTCCGGCGCTTTCAGCACCGCAAACCCTGCCTGTTCCACCTGGTTCTTATGCAGGTTATTGACCGTGCCAAGACGGTTAAGCACCGCTTTGCCAAACTTCAGACTGTCGTTAATGGTCAGTGATTGAACCATATCAAACATGGTGTGGTCCAGATAGCGATCGCCGCTCTTACTGACGCCGCCTATCAGGTCAGCCGCGTTTTGCGTATCGGCGAGGTACTTCGCGGCGGTACTGGTCGCCCCTTTGGTGGAGAGCGCAAACACCGATGAACCGCTGGGCTGTCGGCTACTGAATGCATCTGCATGTATCGAAACAAACAGATCCGCGCGCTGTTTCTGCGCTTTGGCAACACGCACCTTCAACGGAATAAACACATCCTCGTTGCGCGTCATGTAGGCCTTCATATTGCTTTCTTTTTCGATCAGCGCATGCAGACGACGAGCGATTTGCAGCACCACGTCTTTTTCGCGGGTGTGATATTTGCCCGTTGCGCCCGGATCTTCGCCACCGTGTCCTGGATCGAGCATGATCACAATCGGACGATCGCGTCCGGCTTTGCCCGGCTGCGGACCGCTTTCCGCTGGAGGGACCTGGTTATCAAGATCGCCTTTGTTGTACTCTTCCAGCAAGGCCAGCAGCGGATCCTGTACATCTTTCGCATTCGCCGGATAAAGGTCCATCACCAGGCGCTCTTTAAATCCGGCAACCGGAGCCAGCGCAAACAGCTGCGGAGTGATGTTTTGCTTCAATTCAAACACCATCCGCACTGTTTGTGGATCGAACTGACCAACGCGAGCCGATTTAATATAGGGATCGTCACTGCGAATTTGCGCGCCCATGCCTTTCAACACGGAATTAAGATGCACGCCTTCGAGATCCACCACCAGCCGGTCAGGATTACTCAGCGCAAACTGCTTATATTTAATGACCTGGTTAGACTCCACCGTCACGCGTGTGTAGGTCGAGGCGGGCCACACGCGAACCGCCACTACCTGGCTGACTGCGGCCAGACTGACCTGGCTCACGCTTAATAACCACATGGCCCCCGCCCCTTTTAATAATCTGCGGCGGCTCAGCGCTGATTGACTTCCCGACATGCTTCTCCCGAGCAATTAAACTGAAATAGTAATGAACGTCAGAATTGACCGAAAACTTTAACGAATGACGCATAAACTGTCATCTATTAAAGGGTAAACATATGTCTGGCTAATGGCTTTGTGGGCGTAGGTTTATTGTTTACTGAAAAATTTTGCACTTGCGCGCGGCACCAGAAAAGAATAAAAATACACAAATTACGAATAATCATGCAGTGAGGGTAGGCCGTGGTAAAGGAACGCAGAACCGAACTGGTACAGGGATTCCGCCATTCAGTTCCCTATATTAATGCTCATCGGGGAAAAACGTTTGTCATTATGCTTGGCGGTGAAGCGATTGAGCATGAAAACTTTTCCAGCATTGTCAATGACATCGGTCTGCTGCACAGCCTGGGTATCCGGTTGGTGGTGGTCTACGGCGCACGCCCGCAAATAGACGCGAATCTCGCCGAACACCATCATGAACCGATTTATCATAAAAATACCCGTGTTACCGACGCCAAAACGCTGGAACTGGTGAAACAGGCTGCCGGCCTGTTGCAACTGGATATCACTGCCCGCCTTTCTATGAGCCTCAACAACACGCCGTTGCAGGGGGCGCATATAAATGTGGTAAGCGGCAACTTTATCATCGCGCAACCGCTGGGCGTGGATGACGGTGTGGATTACTGCCACAGCGGACGTATTCGCCGCATTGATGAAGAAGCGATCCACCGCCAGCTCGATAGTGGCGCGATTGTTCTGATGGGCCCGGTCGCCGTTTCGGTCACTGGAGAGAGCTTTAACCTCACGTCTGAAGAGATCGCCACTCAGCTTGCCATCAAACTGAAAGCGGAAAAAATGATCGGTTTTTGCTCCTCACAGGGCGTGATGAACGACGAAGGCGAAATCGTCTCTGAATTGTTCCCAAACGAAGCCCAGGCACGCGTGGACGTGCTGGAAGAGCGTGGAGATTACTACTCCGGCACCGTGCGCTTCCTGCGCGGCGCGGTGAAAGCCTGCCGTAGCGGTGTGCGGCGTAGCCACTTAATCAGCTATCAGGAAGACGGCGCCTTGTTGCAAGAGCTCTTCTCGCGCGACGGTATTGGTACGCAGATCGTGATGGAGAGTGCCGAGCAAATCCGTCGTGCAACCATTAACGACATTGGCGGTATTCTTGAGCTGATCCGTCCGCTGGAGCAACAGGGCATCCTGGTGCGCCGCTCCCGCGAACAGCTGGAAATGGAGATCGACAAGTTCACCATTATTGAGCGCGATAACCTGACCATCGCCTGCGCGGCACTTTATCCGTTCCCGGAAGAGAAGATTGGCGAAATGGCCTGTGTGGCGGTGCATCCGGACTACCGCAGTTCTTCACGCGGCGAGATGCTACTGGAGCGCGTGGCGGCACAGGCGAAACAAATGGGACTGGCGAAACTGTTTGTCCTGACTACCCGCAGCATTCACTGGTTCCAGGAGCGCGGGTTTACGCCGGTGGATATCGACTCCCTGCCGGAAAGTAAAAAACAGATGTACAACTATCAGCGTCGCTCAAAAGTACTGATGGCCGATCTCACCTGAACCTCGCCCCCGCGTCATGCGGGGGTTACATCATCCGACGAAATAACGCCTCCAGGCCGCTGCGCCTCTCCGTACGGGAGGTGATGGCCTGCATCAACACACGCTCGTCCGCATACAGCGATAAGCGCTTGCGCGCGCGGGTAATCGCGGTATAGACCAGCTCACGCGTCACTACCGGTACGATCTGCTGCGGCAGGATCAGCGCGGCGTGATCGAACTCTGATCCCTGCGATTTATGCACGGTCATCGCCCACGCAGTGTCGTGCTCCGGTAAACGCCCTGGCTGCACCGATTTAATGGTGCCATCCGGCAGCGGAAACCAGACGCGGATCCCCTGCCCCTGCTCAAGCGCAATGCCGATGTCACCGTTAAACAGCCCCAGCGATGAGTCATTACGCGCGATCATTACCGGTCGCCCGTGATACCAACGGGAGTGCGGCAATCGCGTAATCTGCCGCTGGCGTAATAACGCTTGCTCAAGTCGCTCATTCAAGCCGCTTACGCCGAATGGCCCTTCCCGCAATGCGCACAGCAACTGGTATTCGCCAAACGCTGCGATCACCTCTGCAGGCGCCGCATTGCTGTGTACCAGCGAGAGATAACGGGCATAACCGGCAAGGGCATCATCCAGCATCTGCTGATACTCTTCCGTCGACTGTAACGGCTTACGCTCAATATCGCTAAACCCCTGCCCGAACACGTCCCGGGTGGCGGATTTATCCCCCCGGTTTACCGCAGCAGCAAGCTGACCAATGCCGGAATCACTGCCGAAGCGATAGCTTTTTTGCAGCAGACACAAACTGTCACGCAGTGCGCTGGCCGCGCTCCCGTCTCCCGCCGGTACCGCACAGCCGGTCAGGCGCGTCAATTGTGCTGCGCGTTCCGCCGTGTAACCAGCATTAACCCAGGCGCAGATATCCCCCAGCACAGCGCCGGCCTCCACCGACGCCAGTTGATCGCGATCGCCAAGGAAAATCACCCGGGCATGCGGCGGTAGCGCCTCAATCAACCGCGACATCATCGGCAAATCGATCATAGAGGCTTCATCAACGACCAGCACATCCAGATGCAGCGGGTTACCCGCATGATGGCGCATGCGCTGGCTACCCGGCTGAGCGCCCAATAATCGGTGCAGTGTGCTGGCCTCATCGGGCAGCATCGCTTTTTGTTGCTCATTCAACGACAGCTGACGCAGCGCATTACCCAGCGATTCGGTTAATCGTGCGGCGGCTTTACCGGTTGGCGCCGCGAGGCGGATACGACACTTGTCGCCATCAACCATCTGCACCAGCGCAGCAAGCAGTTTCGCCACGGTGGTGGTTTTGCCGGTCCCGGGCCCTCCGGAAATCACCGAAATCCGCCGGGTTAACGCAACGGCGGCGGCCACTTTCTGCCAGTTGACGTCATCGGTAGCCGGAAATAGTGATGTAAGGGCCTGCGTCAGGCGCACCTCGTCAACCGCCAGGGGCGTGTTCTCTTGCGCAAAGAATGCAGCGACCTGCCGTTCGTTGCACCACATTCGGTTCAGGTAGAGACGCCCGTCGGAGAGGATCAATGGCGTGGGGGCATCTCCCTCACTCACAGCGGGAGAGGCCAGTAGAGTTGCCTGCCAGTCATCCGGTTGCCCGGCGCATTCAAACAATTGCGCTAATAGCGTCGAGGGGTGAGCGAACGCCTCAGGCGTAAGACGCGCCAGCGGCAGGCAGACATGCCCTTCCCCCGCTTCATGGCTGAGCAGTGCAGCCGCCAGCATGACGGCTGGCTCATCTTCGGTGGTCACAGTAAGGGCGAACTGAACGTCCAACGGACGCAGCAACTTCTGCTGCGCCGCTTCACGTAATAAGGTCGTCATGCTCATGGCGTCATCTCCTGCTCCAGCCCGGCAAATAACGCATCCATTTGCGCAATCAGCGCGCCATCAGGACGGGTAGCAAAAATGCCCTGCTGCGGGTTTTGGGCTTCCACACCGCGTAAAAAGAGATAAATCACGCCGCCGAAATGGCGTTCATAGTCATACCCTGGAATGCGATGGCGCAAATAACGGTGCAGTGCGAGCGTATAGAGCTGGTATTGCAAATCGTAACGATGCGACTGCATCGCCGCCGCCATCGCCTCTTGCGTGTAGGCCTCTGCGCTCTCACCCAGCCAGTTAGATTTATAATCCAGCAGGTAGTAGCGCCCGTTATGGCGAAACACCAGGTCGATAAAGCCTTTCAGCATGCCGCGAACATCGCGAAAATCAAGCGGCGGGCAGCCTGCCGATAGCGGGTCGTAGCGGCGTATCAATGCATCCAGTGCAGGCGCGGTTAATGTCTCGCTGATGGGGAGATAAAACTCCATCTCCACCTGTTTATCTTTGCCGCTCAACTGGCGCAGACACACGCCGGACTGTGCCAACGGCGCGCGCAATACCGTCTCCAGCCAGTCGCTGAATACCGGTTGCCAGTGCTCTTCATAGCCGCCCGTAAGCAATTTTTCCGTTACCCACGGCGCAGAAACCGGTTGGGTAAAATCCATCTCTTCAAACAGACTGTGCAAAAACGTTCCCGGCGAAGCGCCACGAGGAAACTGGTGCGGTGTTAACATCGGCTCTGCTTGTGGCTCCCGCTCTCCGGCTGCATCCATATCCAGACGCGGCAGTAAATCCAGAGCGATGCCGTGAGCACGCTGCTGTAACCCGGAGTAGCTGGTAACGCGCCAGTCATCGGCAATACGCCGCTGCATGTCACGCGCACTCAATGCGGGTGGTCGCACCTGCGGCATCTGCCAGGGTTCACCGTCCGGCGTTTGCGGCACACAGACGGCAATATCGTCATTGCACAGTTGCTGCAATGCGCTTTGCAGCGCGGTGGCATCCAGCGCCTCGCCTTTTTGCAGTAACCGGCCAAGTGCGCTTAAGTGGAAATCCGACGCCCCGGCTTTCTCGCCACGCCGACGGAACAGCGGCGCAATGCCAAGGCTGCAATGCCATATGGAACGCGTCAGTGCGACATACAGTAACCGCAGATCTTCCGCCAGCCGTTCTTCCTCTGCCAGCGCAACGCTGTCATCAGCATGGCTAAGGTCAAGCACAGCCTGAAAAGCGTCGCGATCGTGATAAAACCCCTGATCCTGCACACGGAAATTCGCAATAAATGGCAGCCATACCAGGGAATATTCCAGGCCTTTCGATTTATGGATCGTGACAATTTGCACCAGATGTTTATCGCTCTCCAGACGGAGTTGCTCGCTGGCGGCGTTGGTGTTTGGCTCGGCTATGCGTTGCGTTAACCAGCGCGTAAGCGCGTGCTCACTCTCCAGTTGCGTCCCCGCTTCCTGTAGCAGTTCACTCATGTGCAAAATGTCGGTCAAACGGCGCTCGCCGCCTGGCGTCGCCAGCAAGTTTTCCGCGACATGGCGTGCGCTCATCAGGGTGCGTAGCATCGGCATGACACCCCGTTTTTGCCACAGCTCCCGATAGCGGGAAAACTCTTCCACTACCGCATCCCACGCCAGCTCATCGAGATTCAGCGCTTCAATGTCCTGCGCCGTCAGTCCCAGCATCGATGTTGCCAGCGCGCTGCGGAGCGTACTTTCACGCTCCGGCGCCAACACCGCCTGCAACAGCCACAACAGCTCCTGTGCTTCAGGTGTTTCAAACACGCTGTCGCGGTTGGAAAGGTAAACAGAAGGAATATTCAGCAGCGTTAGCGCATCGCGGATCAATGACGCTTCGTGGCGGCTGCGCACCAACACTGTAATATCCGAGGCTTTGACCGGACGGGCTTTTTCCCCTTGCTGCAACAGCGCCTCCCCCTGCTGTCCGGCGCTTAACCAGTCACGGATCTGCGTTGCGCACAGTTGCGCCATAAAGCTTTGGTAATCCCCAACGCCGACGCCGTCACCCTCCATCAGCCACAGCTTCATCGCGGGCTGCGTTTCGCCCCGAAGCGTAAAACGCAGAGACGCATTTTTAGCGGCGGATTTGACCGGCAAAAAGGGGATCTGCCGGAACATAAAAGCATCATCCATCTGGCTGAACAGCCGGTTAACGCTGGCTACCATCCCCGGCGCCGAGCGCCAGTTAGTATCCAGCGTATAGCGGGCGCTCACTTCGTCCCGCGCTTTCATATAGGTGAAAATATCCGCCCCGCGAAATGCGTAAATCGCCTGTTTCGGATCGCCAATCAGCAGCAAACCACACGCTGGTTGCCCCAGCCAGATACGGCTGAAAATACGATACTGTTGCGGGTCGGTATCCTGGAATTCATCAATCATCGCCACCGGGAAGCGGTTGCGAATAGCGGCGGCCAGCGCTTCACCGTTCGGGCTTTGCAGCGCGCTATCCAGCCGACTCAGCATATCGTCAAAACCCAACTCGCCGCGACGGCGCTTCTCTTTGGCTACCGTTTCACGAATTTCACGCATAGCGGAGACCAGCACCAAATCGTTAAGCGTCAGAGGCTGTGCCAGGAGATCGTCAATGGCGACAAACAGAGCATGCTCCGGCACCACGCCACCGGCTTTGGTACGCTGGGCCAGAAACGACTGGGCAAACTTTTCCAGTGCGTCCGGTAGCAGATAACTTGTTGTCTCTTCCTGCGCCCAGGCGGTGATCTTCTCTGTCCATTTCGCCTGGTTGCCACGGTTGAACTTACGCCTGTCGATGCCGGAGTTTTCGAGCAGCGGATCCAGCTCATCCAACGCGGCATTCCACTGGCGCTTTACGGCTTCGATTTGCGCAATGATTTTCTGATGGCGAGAGGCCAGCGTTTCATCTGCAGCTGGCAGAACTTTGATTTGCGGTGCTTCGCCTTGCAGATAACGATCAATCGACTTCAGCAGGTCCTGAGGGCCTTGCCACACCGCGTGGATTGCCTGGGCAATGTCGCGCGGCAACGGGTAGCAATGGCGTCGCCAAAAATCCGCACAGGCCTGATAGCGCAACAGTGACTCGTCTTCCACCAGTTGCTGCTCAAACAACATGCCGGATTCAAAAGCATTCAAGCTCAGCATCCGCTGGCAAAAACCATGGATAGTGAAGACAGCCGCTTCGTCCATCTGGCGTTCAGCCAGTAGCAGCCATTGCGCCGCCTGCTGTTTATCGTCGATCTCATCCAGCAAACGGGCATACAGAGGGTTGTCGGTGGATTCCCGCAGGCAGGCAATGCGCAGCTCGTGAATATTGCTGCGAATGCGACCACGCAGCTCTTCTGTGGCCGCTTCGGTGAATGTCACCACCAGCAGTTCTTCAACGCTAAGCGGACGCGGGAAGGCGGCACTGCCGCCCAGCCCTAATAACAGCCGCAGGTAAAGCGCGGCAATGGTGAAGGTTTTACCGGTTCCCGCCGAGGCTTCAATCAGGCGCTCGCCAGTAAGCGGCAAGCGCAGGGGATCAAGGGGCTCAGCGGTGGCTTCATTCATCTTTCTCGACCATCATGGGTAAGGATTGCTGCAACGCGCTGACGCTGTCCCAGACCTTCCAGCCCTGCGGTCGGGCGTATTCGGCTTTCCCGCTCTGGCTACCGGAGATCTGCGACAAAATCGCCATACCTTGCGGCTCAACCACCGCCTGATGGAAGAAGTCGGCAAGTTTTTGCGGCGTCAGCTGTTTTATCTGGGCCACTACTTTATCACGTGAATCGAAACGCATATTGCCGCGATCGAAATCTTTGCTCAGTTTGGAAGCCTCTTCACCTAACGTCTGCGGCGCTTGTTCAATTTGCGCAATCACACCCTGCTGAATTTGCGCGAACTCTTCCGGCTTCATGGCGCGCAGCCGCGTTTCCGCCGTCGGGAAGAATGCCTTATAGCGATCCCAGAGATACGCAGGCTGTTTACCGTTGCTTTGCAGCAGGAAACCCATTCCCCACTGGCGGCCAACACTCATCGGGAAGGCGAAAACCGCATAACCCAGTTGTTCTTCAGTACGAAGTTGGTTATAGAACCACGGCTGGACAATCTGCCCCAGCATCGTGCTATATGCAGAACTGCTGTATTCATCGAAACCAGGAGGAACAAATACAGCCGCGAGTGCGGAGTCAGTGCTGTTACCCGCTTTTTCAAAGCTTACATTCTGCTGTTTATCCACCAGCACGTCTTTATTACGACACCATTCCGTGCCTTTTGCGCCGAGCTGTTTCTGCACGTTATGAGCCAGATCTTTCGCCTGCTGCGCGCCGAGATTACCGATGACCAGGAACTCAGGACGTGCGTTGGTTTTCAACGTTTCGCGGTAGTTGAGAATGTCCTGCAGGGTAATGGAAGGCAGCAGGTCACGACGGGTTTCACGCTGAAAATAGGGCACCTGTGAGAGCATCTGGACCGGCATAATCGCCAGATCGAAGGCTTTGCCCTTCTCTGCCGAATCCATCATCTGCGTGTACCAGGATTTCGCCTGTGCCAGTTGTTCTTCCGTCGGCGTATAGCTGAAATACCCCGTTAACAGCGCCTGGAAGAGCTGAGGTAAACGTTGCGTGTAGCCATTGGCATTCAGCATCAACCCGTTGTTAGCATTGGTGGAGAAACTAATACCGCCGACCGACGCCTGATTACTGAGCTGATCGAGAGCCAGCCCGGCCAGGTAGTCATTGAGTGCAAACAGCACCTGATTTTTCGCGCTATCCATGGCTTGCGGGTTGCGCAGCACGACGCTGACATCAGCCTTCGGCTCGCTGGCGAAATAATGGCTTGGCATATACACCACGCGTAACGTGGGCTCATCGACAATCAGTTCCGGATGCGCATACTGCTTCTCAGGTTTGATCAACGAGAAGTCATCGGGAATATAGGGATTCAGCTCCGGAAATTTCAACGCTATCGCACTGGCACGTTGTTGCCAGTCAGCGAAGGTTTGCGGGGTGATTTTATTCACCTGATAGGGCGCCTCAACGAAATAGGCGGTCTTATCGTGGGGTTCGTCCGGGCTGATGTACCAGATGCGGGCGTTTTGCGGCGTCATTTCATCAAGGCGCGCCTGCACCGCTTTCGCATCGAACTGGTCAGCAATATTCACCGAATCAAGGGTGTGCGCGACCGGGACACGGATCATGGTGTCCGCCAGCCACTCAACATAATCCATATCGCGGGTAATGGACGGGTAGCGAAAATCAAGATCCAGAATATGGGACAGCTCGTCGAAATAGCGCTTATCCACGCCTTTATCACGCAGCAGTTGTAAGTAACTGAAGATCGCCGCCACCACCTGATCGCGGTTTGCCTGCCCTTTGTCAGTGAGTGTGGCGGAAATGGCCAGCACGCCACTGTTACCGTTGACCACCGGGTCAGAATCACCGCGAATGCTTTCCACCAGCCCCTGGCTCTGCAACCAGTCAGAGAGCGTCCCTGGACTGCGGTTGCCGATAAGATACGTGATCAGTTCATCCGTTTTGCTGCGAAACGCAGCGGTGTTGTTATCAATACGGAACTCGACGCGCACAACTTTGCGCGGCACCGCCGGGACATAATGGATGATGATCCCTTTTTGCGCATCGGTCACCACCGGCGTGGTAATCTCCGGCTTACTGATATTTTTATTCGGCACGCGACCGTAGGTTTCTACGGCGATCTTCGCCAGATCCGCCAGCGGACGATTACTGTAGACCACGGCCTTCATCAGATTGGCGGAGTAGTATTTATCGCGAAACGCCAGCAGCGCATCATGTACGGGGCTGCCGGGTTTGTCACTGAGGGTTTCAAGGTTGCCGCCAGAGAAGCGGGCTCCCGGGTGAGCCGGGTTGATGGTTTCTGCGCTCACCTGCGCCATCCGCATCCCGTCGCGGGTACGCGCCATCGTCAGTTCGGCATTCACGGCATTACGCTCGCGCTCCGCGTATTTTTTGTCCAGCATCGGTTCGGCAATGGCATCCGCCAGACGGTCAACGGCACCTTCCAGCGCATTATTTTCCACTTCCAGGTAGTACGCCGTGCGATAAGGAGCCGTACTGGCGTTATGACTGCCGCCGTGCAATTTGAGGAATTCGGCGAGACTGTCCGGCTGCGGGTATTTTTTCGACCCCATCAGCGTCATATGCTCAAGATAGTGAGCAAGACCAGGATGGGTATCGGGATCTTCCAGCGAACCCACCGGCACGACCAGCGCAGAGAGCGACTTCACCGCCTGAGGATCGGACACCAGCAACACGACCATACCGTTATCAAGGCGAATGGCCTGATACTCTCGGGTATCTTTGTCGCTCTTACGGATAGTTTCCTGAACAGGTTGCCAACCATTATCTGCCTGACTGAATGGCGCCCAGAGGGCAAAAAACAGTACGAAAGCTTTTAACCAGGTGCTGCAGGGCATTCACGAACCTCATCATTAACGATCCCGGAGATACCAGGAGCTGCGGATATCGCCGGGTAAAACATGTGCTGACTGTGCCAGCACTCTTGTTATATCAGTCCGTGATCGTCGCGCATAATAATAGAAGCCTTCATGTTGCGCAATTTTTATACAATCAACCAGACTGATTATGCCGATAAAGCGGTAACAGGAAACGCTGCGCCTGTTCAGTGATTTCTGCATAATATTCAGGTTCAAGGGTGCGCCACAGACGCTGATACCAGAGATCATCGCCTTCGCCGCGAACCATCATATTGCCTTCGTACGCCTGCAGAAATTTGCCCTGCGCTTTTTGTAACGTTTCGTCATCCATTACCATGGCATCATTTGCCGCGTCATAACAGACTTTTATCCATGCACCGCCGCTTTCCGGCAGCAGTAATAACGGTTTTGCCATGCCTTCCCGGTATCCGTCAATCATCAGGGCCAGATAATGCATTGCATGGTCAGGCTCCAGGGGCGGGAAGCGCCACTCGCCATCTTTGCGCACAAACAGTCGGCTCTCGCCGGTTCCCCCGCTGGCACAGTAGACAAGATGCTCCAGCCAAAGTTGCACCCCTTGAGAAACGCTCAATAGCGAGGGCCGCCAGCGTAGCAGGCCATCTGCCTGTACGCGCGGCAACCAGCCGGTTAAATGTACACCGGCACAATGTAAGTCGATTTCGAGGCTATCGGCAGGCTGGCGCAACTCGCTGACACGGCTGGCCAGTGCCTGCATCTCCTGGCATTGCGTCTCCCAGAAGATCTCGCCAAAGGCGCCATAAGGCAGTGCACCCGCTGCCCGGTAACGCCGGAACAATTTTTCCGCATCCTGCTGTTCAACCAGCGCGTTAAGCAGTTCATTATTCAGTTGATAACGGCTTAGCCCATCCAGCACAAAAGGTTCCGCATCCGGAATTTCACTCTCTTCCGGGCGGAAGTTAACCTGTAACCGCATCTGGAAAAAAGCGCGTACCGGGTGCGCCCAGAAACGCTGAAGCTGGTCAAAGGCCAGCGTCTGCAGCGGTAGTGGTGCCAGCGGCTGAATAAAAGCAGGATGTGTTTCGCCCTGCTGGTTTGCGGCCGGCAACCAGTCGCGTGCATAGCTCTGCCACTCATCAGCAACATAATTCGCGGGGTCGAACGGCATACGGGTATGCAGATGAGTGATATGCGCCTTCACCCGCGCTTCACTCTCATCGCAGTTCGCGGCCTCATCACCGGGCAGATAGTGACTTTGACCGATGTAGTCCACCAGTTCCTGCACCAGCACCGAAGGGAAACGTTCTTTGTTATCCTGAATGGCACGACCGATATAGCTGATATAGAGCTGCTGTTGTGCGGAAATCAGCGCTTCAAGGAACAGATAGCGGTCATCATCACGACGACTACGATCGCCACGCTGGGGTTTCTGACTCATTAAATCAAACCCCAGCGGCGGCAGCGTTCGCGGATAAACGCCATCGTTCATCCCCAGTAAGCAGACCACCTTAAAAGGGATCGAACGCATCGGCATCAGAGTGCAGATATTAACTGGTCCTGCAAGAAAACGCTGACTGATACGCTCCTGATCCAGGCGCTGCGCCAGTTCATCACGCAACAAAGAAAGGGGGATTGCTTCACCGTAGTTTGCTCCCACGCCCTTGGCGATGATCTCCTGCCACTGCTGTTCGATCAGCGCAAGCGCCGCTTCGGTGTCCGGATCCGGCAAGAAAAAATCGTTCAGCATTTCACGGCAAACCGGCAACCACTCCTCCAGCGGGCGTTCCTGCGCAAGCCCACGGCGCCAGATATTCAGTTGCATCAGCAGTGACGCCAGGTGACCCACCAGTTCTGCGATCAGCCCGCTGGATTCATCGTAAGGCAGAACAGACTGCCACTCGCCTTGACGACTCTCCATGGCGTAACCCAGAAGCATACGCGTGAGACCAAACTGCCAGGTGTGCTGACCGGTTGGCGGCAACGCCAGTTCGCGCACATTATCGTCATCCATCCCCCAGCGAATGCCCGACTCGTTTACCCACAGGCGCAAATAGCGCAGCCCCTCTTCGTTGATGTTGAAACGTGCAGCCAGTACCGGCACATCCAACAACGCCAGCACATCTTCTGACACGAAACGGCTGTCTGGCAACGACAGCAGGCTAATAAACGCCTGCAACGCCGGGTGCGCCTGGCGGGCGCGACGGTCGGAAATGGCATAAGGCACATAGCGTTCACCGCTGGCGCTGCCAAACACCGACTGAATATAAGGACTGTAGCTATCAATATCCGCCACCATCACCACGATATCGCGCGGGGTCAGATCGGGATCGGCGTCCAGCATCGCCAGTAAACGATCGTGCAAGATCTCAACTTCCCGCTGTGGGCTGTGACAGACATGTACCGTAACGCTACGATCGCCCGGTTGTAGCCTGCGTTTTTTATCGCTGCGGGAAAACTCTTCTGCGGTCACCCCGGCTACAGCGGCGTTTTTTAATTCAAGAATGTCGTATTTAATATTTTGTAGCAGTGTACCAGGCGTTATATCGACAAACGCATCCAGTTCCTCGTAGCGTTCCATTCCCGCCAACAAAAAGATATTGTCACGACCCAGTTTGCCCCATGAGCCAAGCAGCGGGTTACTGACATCCTGTTCTCCCTCGTCGTTGAATAAACTGCCGGCAGTTTGCGAATCCCGAAACAGCGGAAACTGCCGGGCTTCCCGGTGATGTCGACGCTGGCGGGTGATAAGTTTCGCCAAAAATGCGGGATCTTTGATGTCGCCCCAGTAGTAGCGACAAGGGTTAGTGAATAGCAGGTGAACATCGATATGCTTACCCAATGCCTGTAATGCTTGCAGGTAAACCGGCGGCAGAGCGGAAATCCCACAAATAAAAACCCGGGAGGGAAGTCCTGCGGGACGCGCCTGGGCTGATTCGAGTTTATCGATAAAACGTTGATACAGATTAGCGCGATGCCAGTGTGGCTGACCGAGAGCGGCAGTGTGCTCCACCAACGCACGCCATAACGGTGCTTGCCAGCGTTGCGCCTCATCCAGACCATCTACGCTCTGCCCCGCCTCCCAGCGAGTTAGCCACTCCGGGCGGTAAACAAGGTATTGGTCATAGAGATCCGCCACACGGGAAGAGAGCTGAAAGAGCTTTCGCTTATCATCATCGTCACTCAGGTAATGATGCAGCATCGCGAACTCTTCGCGCTGCAACATGCCTGGCAGCAGCGACATCAGTTTCCAGCTCATACTTTGTTTGTTAAACGCACTCTCTTTCGGAATATCGTCCAGCACACTGACGAACATGTCCCAGATAAAGCTCGCCGGAAGAGGAAACGTGATATTGGCGGCAATGCCAAATTTCTGCGCCAGCGTCATTTGCAGCCATTGCGCCATACCGGTGCTCTGCACCAGGACGACCTCAGGCTCAAAGGGATCGTCAAGCGGATCGCGCTCAACAATAAACTCCATCAATGCTTCCAGCACATCCAGACGATTGGAGTGATAAACCCTTAACATAAACGCTCCTGACTACTGACTAAGTGGGCAAAATAACCGTGTCATTTGTCCCTGCCTGCCCCCTGGCGAGATGACGGTAACCTGGATGCTGACACATCCCTCTGCCGTTGTCTGCAGTCGCTGGACCCGCCAACCAGGAGGCAACGGCGGCGGTGTTGGTTGCGCCTGCTGCCACGCGCAACGCCATAGCTGCCGCCACTGACTGGCGCTGGCAAAGCCCGACGCCAGAGCACGATGATAACCGCCAAGGGCAGTGACCACCATCACCATTAATACCATGGACAGCAGCACTTCCGTCAGGCTAAAGCCTGCCTGCTTATTTACGGGAGCTGGCATTGCGCAGACTCCTTTAACGGGCAAAAATCACTCCAGCCATGTGGCGAAAAAATCACGCGTTGCTGGCTCACCTGCCCGCGTCGCCACAATTGCACCTCGTCATACGCCGCAATCAATAATGCTGTCTCATCAGCAAAAATACGCAAACAAGCTCGCCATTGCCGCTCAACCTGCCCGAAACACTGCAACGCAGGCGTCGTTGTCCAGGGTTGAACCCGCGCCCATTCCATTGCCGAATGGCTCTGTGCAAGGCGGCGCAACATTTTGCTTTCATGGTTGACCTGCCAGATATGACTGGTTAACTGTTGGTTCAGGCCATTTAGCATCAGGCTGCCCAGCAACAGTAATAACAGGACCAGCGCCAACGATGACATCCCGCGTTGACGGTTCATAAGTTGTACCCCATCACGTCGAGAGCGGCGACCATCTCTCGCCCGTGTTGTCCGGACACACGCGCCGCCAGCGTCACTGTGATGATGGGAGCAAAACCCGCTGTACGACGTAGCGCAACGTTAAATCGCTGTACCGTCATCTGAGCCGGATCGGTGGTCTTTTCCCAACCGCGTCCTGTACAAGTGGTTGCGCCACGTAGCGTTTCCAGTGCACCTTTTTGCAGACGAAACCCGGTCTGCTCCGATTCGCTATGCCCTGACGGCTCCCAGCGTCCATTACTGTTCGCATCCCATTGCACAATCACACACTCCCCGGCATTGCGAATCAACAGAGGTTCACCGCTACAACGCCCGTTGCAATATCCTGCGCGTTGCACATGTTTCGCCACAGTCCACGTACGCAGCCACAGTTCATTCTCAGCCGTTTGCATGCGGTAGTGCTGTAGCACGCCCGTTTGCAACGCCGGTAAAAAACGCGCCGAAGCGAGCAGTAGCACGCTGCTTATCGCCATCGCCAGCAATGTCTCCAGCAAAGAAAATCCTCGTGTCCGGCTTAACATAGTGACTCCACGGCTTGTTGGCACATTCTGATCCTTCCCCAGGCGGATATCACAATTCGCCACTCCCCGGCGTGACTGCGCAGGTGAATATGCCCCGGCCACGCGCTATTGCGCAGACCATAAAAACCCAATGAAGGCGTGACCTCCACTAAGGCTACTTCCGGCCAGTCAGGGGTCAACACAAAAGATCCTGCGGCCTCGCAGGTCTGTACGGGTGTGTTTGCCAGACACCAGCGTCCCCCTTCATGCACGCCATAAACGCGCTGCGAGCGGTTTAGTCCGTTCGCATCATCGCGTAAGCGTTCCAGAAAATGACGCGCCTGCAATGCGGTTTGCCACAATCGTTGCTGTGCCTGCCAGCGCTGCCAGCCGGAGAGCCCCGTTCCGCAGAGGATAACGATCAGCCCTATCGCCACAAGGGTTTCCATCAGGGTAAAGCCATGTTCACGTTTCATGGCGAAAGTCTGCGATGCACGAGACCAGGTTGCGAGCAAGGAAAATGGCTTTTACGAGGTGCTACGAAGGAAAGATTCGTTGTTGCAAGGCGTTGCAAATTAGCCGGAAGCGACACCGAAAATGCAGTTTTTGGGCAAAAAAAACCGGCGCATCACCGCACCGGTTGTGTCATGTTGAATACGATCAGATAGCGACCGGCGCTTTGATCCCGGGATGGGGATCGTAGCCTTCAATCTCGAAATCGTCGAAGCGGTAATCGAACAGCGATGCGGGCTTACGTTTGATAACCAGTTTCGGCAAAGCGCGAGGTTCACGGCTCAGTTGCAGCCGGGTCTGTTCCAGATGGTTACTGTACAAGTGGGTATCGCCACCGGTCCAGACAAAATCCCCCGGCTCCAGGTCGCACTGCTGAGCCATCATATGCACCAGCAGCGCATAGCTGGCGATATTGAACGGCAGGCCGAGGAAAATGTCGCAGGAGCGCTGATAGAGCTGACAGGAGAGCTTGCCATCTGCCACATAGAACTGGAAGAAAGCGTGGCATGGGGCCAGCGCCATTTTATCCAGTTCGCCGACGTTCCACGCGGAAACGATAATGCGGCGCGAGTCCGGGTCGTTTTTCAGTTGATTGAGGACAGTGGTGATCTGGTCAATATGGCGACCATCTGGCGTTGGCCATGCGCGCCACTGTTTGCCATATACCGGGCCAAGATTGCCCTGCTCATCAGCCCACTCGTCCCAGATGGAGACATTGTTTTCATGTAAATAGGCAATATTGGTATCACCCTGCAGAAACCACAGCAGCTCATGAATAATTGAACGCAAATGGCAGCGCTTGGTGGTCACCAGCGGGAAGCCATCCTGCAGGTTAAAGCGCATCTGATGGCCAAAAATAGAGAACGTGCCTGTCCCGGTGCGGTCGTTTTTCGGAGTGCCTTCATTCAGCACCTTTTGCATCAATTCTAAATACTGTTTCATGGTTCCTCAGGAAACTTGTTGCTGCGGACGACGGTAAGCCCAAATCATCATAATGAGGCCCGCGACGATCATCGGAATGGACAGGATCTGCCCCATGCTGATGTATTGTACCCATGCACCGGTAAATTGCGCATCCGGCTGGCGGAAGAACTCAACGATAATACGGAACGCACCATAGCCAATCAGGAACAGGCCGGAGACTGAGCCGGTCGGGCGAGGTTTACGGATAAACAGGTTGAGGATAATAAACAGCACGATGCCTTCCAGCGCCAGTTCGTACAACTGCGACATATGGCGCGGCAACATACCGTAGGTATCAAAGATGGATTGCCATTCGGGATGTGACGGCAGCAGCGCCATGTCTTCCGCGCGCGAACCGGGGAATAGCATGGTGAAAGGGAAACTCGGATCAACGCGGCCCCATAGCTCACCATTAATAAAGTTGCCTAAGCGACCCGCGCCCAGACCGAAGGGGATCAGCGGCGCAATAAAGTCAGAGACCTGGAAGAACGTACGCCCGGAACGTTTGGCAAAAATAATCATCACCACGATCACGCCAATCAAACCACCGTGGAAGGACATGCCCCCATCCCATACGCGGAAAAGGTAAAGCGGATCGTTAAGGAACAGCGGGAAATTGTAGAACAGAACATAGCCGAGACGGCCACCGAGGAATACGCCAAGAAAACCCGCGTAGAGCAGGTTCTCAACTTCGTTTTTCGTCCAGCCACTGCCCGGACGGTTTGCCCTGCGCGTAGCCAGCCACATAGCAAAAACGAAGCCCACCAGATACATCAAGCCGTACCAGTGGAGGGAAACCGGCCCAATGGAAAAAATCACCGGATCAAAGTCCGGAAAATGCAGATAGCCACTGTTCATGTGTCACCACAACTTGTTGTTATTCCGCCCGAAAAGCCCAGCGGTTCACACGCGAGACCGCAACCGGCGGCCGCTCCAAAGCTGCGAATCATAACATAAGGCGAAGGCGCGGGTGGCGGTGAAGTGTAAAAGATATGTATAAGGCCTGCCAGCAGAGCACTGCCTGGCAGCGCCTCCACCGCCGCATAACGCTAACGCTTATTCGGGCCACACCTAATTAACAATCAGGTGATTAAATACCGCCGCGAATCAACCCGCCCAGGCCGCGTCGCTCCATAAAGGCCGCAATCTGATGGCGGACTTCTGTCGCCAGTTGCGCCTCCAGAGCGCGCCTTGCCAACGTCTGTGCCTCTTCACAATCGATGCGGCGCAGCAGGTATTTGATACGCGCCACAGAGCGCCCGTTCATCGACAAATGGCGATACCCCAGGCCAATCAGCACCGCAACACACATGGGATCGCCAGCCATTTCACCGCACAAGCGGATATCAATACCTAAACGTTCAGCCTCATCTGCCACCATCGCCAGCGCACGCAGCACCGCCGGGTGCAGGCTGTCGTACATATTTGCCACGCGGGTATTGTTGCGATCGACAGCCAGAATGTACTGCGTCAGATCGTTCGTCCCCACCGAGATAAAATCGACGCGGGTCGCCAGGTGAGACAACATAAATACCATCGACGGGACTTCAAGCATCACGCCAATACGCGGTTTGGGAATGGCGTAGCCGATCATCTCTTCCACTTCGCGCCCCGCGCGCTCAATCAACCGCCTTGCTTCATCCACTTCGTCAATACTGGTAACCATTGGTAGCAGAATACTGAGGTTGCCGGTTGCCGCATTGGCACGCAACATCGCCCGCACCTGCACCAGGAAAATTTCCGGTTGGTCGAGCGTAATACGGATGCCGCGCCAGCCCAGACACGGGTTCTCTTCGCTGATCGGCATGTAAGGAAGTTGTTTGTCGGCACCAATATCCAGTGTACGCAACGTAACGGGCTTATCGTTGAACATCTGCAACATGCCCTGGTATTGCGCCACCTGCTCCTCTTCCGAAGGAAAACCGCTTTGCAGCATAAACGGTATTTCGGTGCGATACAGCCCGATACCGTCGATGCGGCTACCGAGCTTCTCTTCATGCTCCGGGCTTAACCCCGCATTGAGCATCACTTTTACCCGCTCGCCGCTTTTTAGCTGGGCGGCAAGGTTCACATCATCTTCGGCCAGACGGCTTAATTCGTTCTCTTCCGTGATAAGCCGCTGATATTCCTGCAACAGTACCGGTTCAGGATCCACCAGCAATTCACCACGGTAGCCATCCACCACCAGCGTGCGACGTTGCAGCAACGAAGGCTGAATATCGGCCCCCATGACCGTCGGAATGCCCAGCGCGCGCACCATGATCGCCGCATGCGAGTTGGCAGCGCCATCGCGCACTACCACCCCGACAAGCCGGTCGTGCGGCAACTCAGCAAGCGTCGTAGCGGACAGTTCATCCGCCACAAGAATGAAGCGTTCCGGCCAGCTATTCGGCCCGGAAATTGAATCATCAAGATGGAACAGCAGTCGCTGCCCCAGGGTGCGTAAATCTCCCGAGCGCTCTTTCAGGTAGCCGTCGGTAAGTGCAGCAAACTGCTCAGCGAAACGTTCAATCACCGTTTTCACCGCCCACTCCGCGACCACGCCCCGGTCGACTTCCTCAAACAGTTCGCGGCGCAGACGCGCATCGGAAAGCAAGTGCGAGTAGAGGTCGAAAATCGCCGCCGTTTCTTTCTGCGCACCAGCGGAGAAACGTTTGCTATAACGACGGAACTCGTTAGCGGCTTCTTCAAGCGCAGCAGTCAGCCTTTCCCTTTCGAGGGTAGTGTCCAGCGTTGAGGCCTGATAGACCTGCTCCATCAGCGGCAACGTTTCATCTACCCACCCTTCGGCGATTGCCACACCAGGAGAGGCAGGGAGCGCACGAATGCGCGTCTGGCGATATTGACCAAACAACGCGTTTAATTGGGACTGGGAGAGAATTGCCGCCACCTGCGTGGCGAGCGTCACCAGAAAGGACTCTTCACTTTCATCGTACTGGCGCAGCTCACGCTGCTGAACCACCAGTACACCAAGCAACTGACGGCGCTGAATAATAGGTACACCAAGAAAGGCGCGAAAACGCTCCTCTTTCACAGCGGGAATATATTTAAAGCTGGGGTGTTTCTGCGCATCGGCAAGGTTGATAGGTTCCGCCAGCCTGCCGACCAGACCGACAATTCCTTGATCAAATGCGAGTGTGACAGTACGACCACGCGGTTTTTTCAAACCGCGCGTCGCCATCAGGTAAAAGCAACGTCTGTCGTGATCTGCGAGATAGACCGAGCACACCTCGGTTTCCATCGCCAGGCAAACGTCGGTAACCAGTATTTCCAGCGCTTCGTTAAGGCGCGGCGCGCTGGCGACTTTCTCAACTATTTCTCGCAGTCGGGTGAGCATGATGTGGGTGGCTTAACCTCGTTTACGTCGCCATGCAGGCGCATTCTGCGGCTTAGGAGGCGTTTCCTGAAGCAGCATGACCGCGCTTGCGAATTCTTTCATCACCCGCCGGTAGACGTCGCGTTTAAACGACACTACCTGACGAACAGGATACCAATAGCTTACCCAGCGCCAGCCATCAAATTCAGGCGTACTACTGGCTTGCATATTGATGTCGGCATCGTTACCGACCAATTGCAGAAGAAACCACTTTTGTTTCTGGCCGATACATACCGGCTTTGTGTCCCAACGCACCAAACGTTTCGGCAACTTGTAACGCAACCAGTTACGGGTAGAAGCAAGGATACGAACATCTTTACGACTTAAGCCCACTTCCTCGAACAGTTCCCGGTACATTGCCTGTTCCGGGGATTCTCCAGGGTTGATCCCCCCCTGGGGGAATTGCCATGAATGTTGTCCAAAGCGCCTGGCCCACATCACCTGGCCCTGGCGGTTACAGATTACGATTCCAACATTTGGGCGGTAGCCATCGTCATCAATCACCGGACTACCTCAAAATAAATCTGAATGAAGCGATTGTTTCACACTCGTGCATAACGGTAAACCACTCTATTACAGGGACACGGACGGATAACAATTGAATAACTCACAGTTATCGTCAGAGTTATAAACAGCGCTCGCCTCCGCCAACGGGTTTTATTCACCTTTTCTGTGGATAGAGTTGTGAAGAAGTGTGGAATTACCCAGGGAAAACCCGGAACAGTCTGAATAACTCGTGATGGACCTGTAAAAATAAAATACAGTAATTCATTGAGTTACAGTGTTTATCAACCTTTTCCTCGGACGTAGTGTGATGATCATCACTCTTCGGATCCTGTCGCTGATGAAAGATCGAACAGAGCCGTTTTTATCCACAGATTATGCCAATAAGTTAGGCACATTTTGTGCAGAAATTCGATTTTCGTCGCACGTCAAGGCTGTAAATTGAAACAGTAGTGGGGCTTTTCCCCAGTTATCCCACTTTTCTGTGGATAACAGGGTGTAAGATCCTGTTTATTGTCAGTGACCAGATTTGGAAAACCGATCACACTGTTGCGCAACGCCTGATCGATGAAAGTAAATTACCTTATAAATCATCGCATTGCTTAGCCAGCATGGAAAAAGGTAAACTGCACAGATGCAGTGCAAAACTGCCGTCTGTTTTTTAACCAAAAGGTTTTTAGCATGTCCGCGTTAGCTCCACTGACAACACCTCCGGAAACAGAAGCTCAGTTGCTGGCTCAGGCGCAGCGCCTGGCAGGCTACTCACTGGGAGAACTGGCGGCAAAGGCAGGGTTGCCCGTTCCCCGCGATCTCAAACGAGATAAAGGGTGGACGGGTGTGTTGCTCGAGCTGTGGTTAGGCGCAAGCGCAGGCAGCAAACCGGAACAGGACTTTGCAGCGTTGGGCGTCGAATTGAAAACGATCCCTGTAGACAGTCAGGGACGCCCGCTGGAAACAACGTTTGTTTGCGTCGCGCCGTTGACCGGCAACAGTGGCGTGGTGTGGGAAACCAGTCACGTTCGCCATAAACTCAAGCGTGTCTTATGGATCCCTATCGAAGGATCGCGGGAAATACCGGTGGCAGAACGCCGGGTTGGCTCGCCCCTGCTCTGGAGCCCGAACGAAGACGAAGAACGGCAGTTACGTCTCGACTGGGAAGAGTTGATGGACCTGATCGTGTTAGGGAGAGTCACCCGTATTACCGCGCGTCACGGCGAAGTGATGCAGTTACGCCCGAAGGCGGCCAACAGCAAAGCACTCACCGAAGCGATCGGCGAGCATGGCGAACGGATCCTCACCTTACCCCGCGGTTTTTATCTGAAAAAGAACTTCACCAGTGCCCTGCTGGCTCGTCATTTTTTACTCTCCGGATATTAAATTTTTGCCACAGCAACGCTGGCGCTTATAATTAGCGCTTCTTTTTTTTGGCAGGACTTTGCTTAAATGTTATTTGCATGGATAACCGACCCCAACGCCTGGCTGGCGCTCGGAACATTGACGCTACTGGAGATCGTTCTCGGGATCGACAATATTATTTTCCTCTCTCTGGTCGTCGCCAAACTTCCCACTGCACAACGTAATCACGCACGTCGCCTTGGGCTTGCAGCGGCAATGATCATGCGCCTGTTACTGCTGGCGTCTATTGCTTGGGTGACCAGGCTGACGCACCCACTGTTCAGCGTGTTTGATCACAACGTTTCCGCCCGCGATTTGATTCTTTTTCTCGGCGGCTTGTTCCTGATCTGGAAAGCAAGCAAAGAGATCCACGAATCGATCGAGGGGGAAGAAGAAGGGTTGAAGACCAATGTGCACTCTTTCCTTGGCGCTATCGTGCAAATCATGCTGCTGGATATCATTTTCAGCCTTGATTCCGTGATCACCGCCGTGGGCCTGTCGGATCATCTGTTCATCATGATGGCCGCCGTGGTGATTGCCGTTGGCGTAATGATGTTTGCTGCGCGGCCGATCGGCGAATTTGTTGATCGCCATCCGTCGGTCAAAATGCTGGCATTGTCGTTTCTGATCCTTGTTGGCTTTACGCTGATCCTGGAAAGCGTCTCTATACATGTGCCGAAAGGCTATATCTACTTTGCGATGTTCTTCTCCATTGCCGTTGAAACGCTCAACCTGATGCGTAACAAGAAGAATCCGCTGTAATGTTCACGCTTCCTCTTCGGAGGAAGCGTTCTTCGCTGTTCCTCTCTCCTCATCCTCTCTTTTCAGATCTTTTCAGATAATCCCGCTTTTTCATCACCCGATCGCACGTTATTACTAGACTTGTGTATGACAGGCCGTGAGAGGGGCAGGATGATGAAAAAATGGGCAGTGCTGATTTCCGCAGTGGGACTGGTTTTTGCTGTTTCCGGATGCAGCAGCGATTATGTTATGGCGACAAAAGATGGCAGGATGATCCTGACGCAAGGTAAACCAGAAATTGATGATGAGACCGGGCTGGTCAGCTACCACGATCAGCAAGGCAATAAAATGCAGATTAACCGTGATGACATATCCCAGATTATTGAGCGCTAAGAAATCCCTATAAAGGTCAGTAACCTGCTGGCCTTTTTTTGAATTTCCGCTTTCCCTTTCTCTTCCCCTCTGCCATGGTTATATTCCTTTGTCAGGAGCTCTGACGTTGTTTGATTGAGGAAGCCGGCTATGCACTATCACCGTATCCCCCACAGTTCGCTTGAAATCAGCACCCTGGGGCTGGGCACAATGACGTTTGGTGAACAAAACAGCGAAGCCGACGCCCACGCACAGCTCGACTATGCCGTCAGCCAGGGCATAAACCTGATTGATGTTGCAGAGATGTACCCTGTCCCGCCACGCCCGGAAACACAAGGGCTGACTGAAACCTACGTCGGCAACTGGCTGGCGAAACGCGGCAACCGCGAAAAACTGGTGATCGCCTCTAAAGTCAGCGGCCCGAGCCGCAACAATGACAGCGGCATCCGCCCCAATCAGGCGCTGGATCGCAAAAACATCCGCAGCGCGCTGGATGCGAGTTTAAAGCGTCTGCAAACCGATTATCTCGACCTGTACCAGGTGCACTGGCCGCAGCGCGCCACCAACTGCTTCGGCAAACTGGGTTATAGCTGGGTAGAGAGTGCACCGGTCATCACGCTGTTGGAAACGTTGGAAGCGCTGACCGAATTTCAACGCGCCGGGAAAATCCGTTATATCGGCGTCTCAAACGAGACCGCCTTTGGCGTGATGCGTTATCTTCACCTGGCAGAAAAACATGAACTGCCGCGCATTGTGACCATTCAAAACCCGTATAGCCTGCTAAACCGCAGCTATGAAGTGGGCCTGGCGGAAGTGAGCCAGTATGAAGGCGTTGAGCTGCTGGCCTACTCCTGCCTGGCGTTTGGCACGCTGACCGGCAAATACCTCAACGGCGCGAAACCCGCAGGCGCGCGAAATACCTTGTTCAGCCGCTTCACGCGTTACAGTGGGGAGCAGGCGCAAAAAGCCGTGGCGGCCTATGTGGATATTGCTAAACGGCACAACCTCGATCCGGCGCAAATGGCGCTGGCTTTCGTGCGCCGTCAGCCCTTCGTCGCCAGCACCCTGCTGGGCGCAACGACGATGGAACAACTGAAGACCAATGTGGAGAGCCTGCACCTGGAGCTCAGCGAAGCGGTGCTGGCGGAAATTGAAGCGGTGCACCAGGTGTATACCTACCCCGCTCCGTAACCTGCTAACGGCGGCGCTGCCAGATCCACAGCGCCGCAATCGCCAACGCAAACAGCGTCCCGAAGCCAACGCCCACGCCAACCACCGGCGCCCCCGCTTTTACCGCCAGCGAATAGAGCCCCAGCATCAGCAACATCGCCATATTTTCGCCGAGGTTTTGCACCGCGATGGCGTTGCCCGCGCCCACAGATGCTTTACCGATTGCCTGCAATAGCGCATTTAAAGGCACGACGAAGAAGCCGCCCAGCGCACCAATCAGCAGCAAAACGCCATACGCAGGCAGTAATGCATGTTGTAACGAAAACAGCGTCACCGCCACACCGATCAGGATCCCGGCAGGCATACAGCGGGCAACGGTATCCAGCGTCACCAGTTTTGCCGCCAGGCCCGCTCCCGCCACAATACCCACGGCCACCATTGCATTCAGATAGGTTGGCGTGGCGTTATCGGTAATGCCCAGCGCCACCGGCACCCACAGCACCAGTAAAAAACGCAGCGTCACGCCCGCCCCCCAAAACAGACTGGTACCCACCAGTGAAAAGCGCGTCTCACCGTTGCGCCACAGGTTTTTGCAAGCGCTGAAAAAGCTGTGGGTCATCGGCGTAAAGTGCCAGGATTGCCCCGGCCGCGCAGCAGGCAGTTTAGGGATCATCAGGTTGGCGACCACAGCAGCGCCATATACCACCGCACACACGCCCAGCGCCGCCAGCACATGCCAGTCGGCCAGCACGCCACCAGCCACCGAACCCAGCAGGATCGCCGCAATGGTGGAAGACTCCATCAGGCCATTGGCTTTCACCAGCTTATCACCAGTGGTAATTTCACCCAGAATGCCGTATTTCGCCGGGGAGTAGGCCGCTGCGCCAATCCCCACCAGCAGATATCCCACAAACGGGTTCACGCCGATACAGATACTCACCGCGCCCAACAGTTTTAACCCGTTGGCCACCATCATTACTCGCCCTTTGGCATAGCTGTCGGCGACCTGACCGACAAAAGGAGCGAAAAGAATGTAAGCGCCCACAAACACCATCTGCAATACCGGCTGGCTCCAGTCAGGGTAAAACTCCGCTTTCAGCAGCGCCAGGGTGGCAAACAGCAGCGCGTTATCGCCAAACGCCGAGAGAAACTGAGCGGCAATCACCGCCATCATCCCCCGCGACCACAGCGAAGTGTTAGTGCTTACTGACTCACGCATGCGTGGATTCATCCTCTTCAACCATACCTTTCAGTGTAACGAAATCGGGTTTGCCGCTACCAAGTAGCGGAAGTTGCTTCAGGAAACGAATATCGCGCGGCACCGAGAGTTCCGGGATGCCATGCGCACGCGCCTGCTGTAGCAGTTTGTCGCGCGTCAGCGCATCATCGGTGGTAAACATCACCAGCGCCTCGCCTTTACTGGCATCGCTTTTGATGACCGTAGCATGCAGTTTGTCAGGCGAGGTCATCAACGCCAGCTGTTCCACCGTCTCCAGCGATACCATCTCACCCGCGATTTTGGCAAAGCGTTTCGCGCGCCCCTGAATCTGAACAAAGCCTTGCTCATCAAAACGCACGATATCGCCCGTGTCATACCAGCCAGGCTCCAGCTCACCGTGAACATTCTCTGCGGCGGGCGTTTCCAGCACGCCAGGGTTTTCCACCCGCAGGTAGCCGGTCATCACATTAGGCCCTTTAAGTTGCAGCCGACCGCCCTCTTCAATGCCCGGCACCGCCAGCAAGCGGGCATCCATCCCCGGCAGGATCCGCCCGACGGTACCCGGTTTGGCGGCCATCGGCACATTGATCGATACCACCGGCGCGCACTCCGTTACGCCATACCCTTCGAGAATGCGCAAACCGAACTTGTCCTGCCAGAGCTGGCGGGTGCTCTCCTGCAATTTCTCTGCGCCTGCCACCACATAGCGCAGACGGTAAAAATCATAGGGATTGGCAAAACGGGCGTAATTCCCAAGGAACGTCGATGTGCCGAACAGCACCGTACAGTTCCGGTCGTACACCAACTCCGGCACAATGCGATAGTGCAGCGGGCTGGGGTAGAGAAACACCTGGGCGCCAGTCAGCAATGGGGTCAACAACCCAACCGTCAGGCCAAAGGAGTGGAACAACGGCAGCGCCGACATAAAACGGTCATTGGCGGTAAAGTCGGCGATGGTCTTAATCTGCTCGACATTCGCCAGAAGACTCTTGTGGCTATGCACCACGCCTTTAGGATGGCCTTCAGAACCGGAGGTAAAGAGGATCAGCGCCGGATCTTCCGGCTTTTGCGCAACCTGCGCTTTTAATGGTGTCAGCAAATGGCGGAAGATCCACAGCTTATCTTCCAGTTTGACGTCGCTTTTCAAATCTTCGAGGTAAACCCAGCGCACCTGGGTCAGTTGCTCCGGCAGATGCCACAGCTTGCCTTTCTCCATAAAGGTGCGCGAGGTAAAAATGGTCTTGATTTGCGCTGCGGTAATGGCGCTGCTCAGCCCTTTCCCCCCGGCGGTGTAGTTCATCATCGCCGGAATTCGCCCACGGGCGATAGCGCCGAAAATGACCGCCGCGCTGATCCCAGCATTCGGTAACATCAGGCCGATTTTCTCTCCCTGCGCCGTGTATTTATCCAGAATACGCGCCACAAACAACGTTTTGGTCAACAACTTACGGTAACTGTCGGGGGTGAAGTTGATATCTTCTACGCAGGGCTTCTTTTCACCATAGCGGTACTGCGCCGAGAGCAACGCTTCGAACAGCGTTTCACGCGGGCGCACCGCCATGCGGGCTTCCATCATGATTTGATGCAACATCTCGCCCGCCAGTTTACGGCGATCGCGCGCACGTGGGGCATCCGGCATCGGTAATTGCGTTGGCGGCAGAATATGCAGCGTAATGCGCGGGAACAGGCGCTGTTTAACCAGCCCTTTCAGGCGGCTGAAATACGTAAGCTCCGCGCCATCAATGCGCAGTGGAACCACTGTCGCGCCGGACTTTGCCGCCACAAACCCAGCGCCATCGTAAATTTTCATTAGCGAACCAGAAACGGAAATACGCCCTTCCGGAAATATCACCACCGGCCGTCCCTGCTCTACCAGTCGCACCAGATGCTTAATGGACATCGGTTTGGTGGGGTCGAGCGGCACAAAATCAATGATTGAGCTTATCCAGCGCATATACCACTGGGTACTGATTGAGGTGTAAACAGCGAAAACCGGGCGCACAGGCAGGAACAACGCCAGCAGAATGCCATCAATAAAAGAGACGTGGTTAGGGGTGATTAATACACGCTCGCCATGCAGCGCCTCTGTTTTTCCGGTCAGTTGCACCCGGAACAACACCTGAAACAGGCTGCGGAAAAAGCCCAGTAGCATTTCAACTCCTTTTGCCAGTCAATTAAGCACAATGTCTTCAAATTGTGGCAGATTACACGAGAAGCGCAGGAGGGAAAACGCGGGCAAAAAAAAACCTGCGCGTCCGCGCAGGTTGGTGCAATAAATAAGTACGAAGAGTGTACCGAATACTTCACCAATCAATACCTCTGGGAACTTGATTGTGGCGTGGGGTATCGCGCGTTACCAGCGGGAATAAGCAAGAGAATGAGCCGAAGTGAAACCAGGTATGTCTATCATTGATTCCTGTTACACCCCGGAAAACCGCAAAAAAAAACCTGCGCATCTGCGCAGGTTGGTGTAATTCGAGTGTGCAACCCCGAGGGTTGCCTTCACCTATCAATACCTCTGGGATCCCTACTTTGTCACGCGGGGTATAGCGCCACCAGCGGACAATCGAAACAGCCTTTCGCAAAGTGTAACTAAAGGTTTTCGCTGTATTAATCGGTAAAACTTTTATGTGTAACGTTTTCACCTGCTTGCCACGCGTCACTTCACGTTTGCACGTTCCCGTCCGGCAACCTCCTTGATTAGCCCTCCCTTTTCCGTAACACTAGCTGGTGTGTAAACGCTTACCTCTAAGGACGGTGCATCATGGCGACCATCAAAGATGTCGCACGGCTGGCGGGCGTCTCCGTAGCAACGGTTTCCCGCGTCATTAACGACTCGCCAAAAGCGAGCGAAGCCTCGCGTTTGGCGGTGCAAAATGCAATGGATACCCTCAATTACCATCCCAACGCGAATGCCCGTGCGCTGGCGCAACAGTCGACAGAAACCGTCGGTCTGGTTGTGGGCGATGTGTCCGATCCCTTTTTTGGCGCTATGGTGAAAGCAGTCGAACAGGTGGCCTCCGCCACCGGCAATTTTCTGCTGATTGGCAACGGCTACCATAACGAAGAGAAAGAGCGTAAAGCGATTGAACAGTTGATCCGTCATCGCTGCGCCGCGCTGGTGGTACACGCCAAGATGATTCCTGATGACGAACTGGCGTCGTTGATGAAGCAGATGCCTGGTATGGTGTTAATTAACCGTATCCTGCCGGGTTTTGAGCAGCGTTGTGTCGCGCTGGATGATCGCTACGGCGCCTGGCTGGCAACCCGCCATCTGATCCAACAGGGTCATACGCGCATTGGCTACATCTGTTCGAACCACGCCATTTCAGATGCGGAGGATCGGTTGCAAGGTTACTACGACGCACTGAAGGAGCACGGGCTGCCCTGCAACGACAGACTGGTGACCTTTGCTGAACCCGATGAGAGTGGTGGTGAACAGGCGATGACCGAACTGTTGGGGCGCGGCAGAAACTTTACCGCTGTCGCCTGTTATAACGATTCGATGGCAGCAGGGGCGATGGGGGTACTGAACGATAACGGCATTGACGTGCCGCGCGAAATTTCCCTGATTGGATTTGATGACGTGCTGGTGTCGCGCTATGTGCGCCCGCGCCTGACGACCGTGCGCTACCCGATTATCACAATGGCGACGCAGGCCGCTGAATTAGCGCTGGCGCTGGCGTCCAGTCAGCCATTACCCGATGTCACCCATCTGTTTAACCCGACGCTGGTGCGTCGCCACTCGGTGATGACGCCGCAGGAAAGCTAACTCTGGTGTTAATGGTGTGCTACCCAGCCTGCAAATCCGGCAAACAGCACAACGCAATGCGGTAAAGATGAACGGTGGTGTTGGGGTAGTCGAGCGCATCACCAATGTAGTGCCAGCCGTAACGCTCGTAAAAATCGCGGCAGGCGGAGTAAAGATGCAACTGGCTGAAGCCCATGGCTCTGGCCTGTTGCATGACATGTCGCTGTAGCTGCCCCGCCAGCCCCTGCCCGCGCGCGCTCTCTTTTACGTACAGCGCCGCCAGCCACGGGTACAGATCCTGTCGGCTAATCAGATCGCAGCGCCACAATCCCACCGTAGCCAGCAACGCATCCCCGTCGAGCAACACAAAGGTCAACGGTAACTGCCCCGGCGTCTGGCTGTGCTGGATAATACTGGCGAAAAAATCACGCGGCAGCGAATCACCAAACTCACGCCACAGCCATTCGGTGACCTGCTCCGCATGGTGCGGGGCGTCGTACAATGGAACGATCGTCACATTAATTTTCCCTGAAAAATCGGCACGGATTCAAAAAGATAGCCGTCAAAATCCGGCGCATCCTCGTCGGACAGCTCCAGCAGACTCTTTTTTACGTTTTCCAGATGTTGCCACATTGCCTGCCACGCCCCCATCACATCGCGGCGGCGCAGCGCCGCCAGCAGCGTCTGGCGATCGCCAAGCCATTTCAGGCGATACGGGCGACTGGCAATATGCACATTAAATTGCTGCCACAGCGGACTACTGTCCATGTGGTGCCAGATGCTTTCCACCGTCGCCAGCAGCATCTGGTTTTGCGATGCACCCGCCAGCACCAGATGGAACATTTTGCTGTTATCCTGCGAGGTGTCATTCATAGCGATGGCGCGCTGCTCTTGCTCGAGAATGCGCCGCAGATTATCGATATCCGCCCGGGTGGCCATTTTCGCGGCAAAAGCGGCGATATTACTTTCCAACAGCTGGCGCGCCTGCAAAATCTCAAACGGGCCAACATCGCTACTTAAAAAGCGCTCTTCCTCATTTTCATGCTCCTGCGGAATGCGCATCACATACACGCCCGACCCCTGGCGAATATCCACCGTGCCTTGCAGTTCCAGCATCAGCAAAGCTTCGCGAACTATCGTGCGGCTGACGCCATACTTTTCGGCGATATTGCGCTCCGGCGGCAAACGCGAGCCAACGGGGTAATGCCCGTTGATGATTTGCTCACGTAAATCTTCGCCAATCTCCTGGTACTGTTTTTTTTCCGGCGGGACGACGGCCTTCTCCACAATATCACCTGCGCTTTTCAGTCATTGCGTTCTATTTTACGTCATCATCGAGGGTGAGGGTCAACTGACGCTCATCGCTTAGCTGGCGATACCATGACAAGGACTTCTTCGCCCGGCGATCGCGGTTGTTTTGCAGATCAATCTCCACCAACCCGTAACGGTTCTTGAAAGCGTTCATTGGCGAGACATTATCGGTGAATGCCCACAGCATGTAGCCCTGGCAGTTTGCGCCCGCTTCCCGTGCGCGCAGGGTTTGCCACAGATGCTCGCTGATAAACGCAATACGGTAATCATCCTCGATCATCCCTTGCGCATTGCGAAACCGCCCTTCGTTCTCCACGCCCATACCGCTTTCGGCAACAAACCACGGAATATTGCCGTACGCGTTTTTAATGCGCATCGCCATGTCGTAAATAATGGAAGGCAGGATCTCCCAGCCACGGGATGTGTTCATTCGCCGCCCCGGCAATTCAAACGGCTCATAATAATATGCCGGGTGGAAAGGGGTGTCCGGGTGCCAGGCACGGGATGGGGCTTTGACCCGGTGCGGATAGTAGAGATTAATCCCCAGCTCATCGACGGTGTTATCACGAATGATCGCCAGCTCATCTTCGCTGTAGTCCCAGGCAACCTGGTGTTTCTCCAGCAGCGCAAACAGCTCCGGCGGGTAGTGCCCTTTGACCATCGGATCGAGGAAGACGCGGTTATAGAACAGATCGTAACGCTCAGCGGCCAGCACGTCGTGCGGCGCACGGGAGCGCGGATAGGTCACTTCCGGGTTGAGAATGCAGCCCACCGTACCGGTGTAGCCCTTTTCGCGGAACAGCTTCACCACCTTTGCCGTCGCCAGGTTTTTGTGGTGATTCCACTGCATCCAGGTACCGGTGTTCTGTTCATAAGGCCAGCGTAGCGCATCAAGGTAAACGCGGGTTTGCACCACGATCGGCTCATTAAAGGTAAACCAGCGCGTCACTTTATGATGAAAACGCTCAAACACCTTTTCGGCATACAGCAGATACAGCTCCACGACCTTTTTCGATGCCCAACCGCCATACGTTTCCAGCAGATAACCGGGCAGTTCGTAATGCTCAAGGCAGATCATCGGCACAATGCCGTTGCGCTGCATCTCATCGAACAGTGCGTCGTAATAAGCCGCGTAGGTTTCATCCACCACACCTTGCTCGTAATCGATCAGAAAGCGCGCCCAGTTGATCGAGGTGCGGTAGTGGGTTAACCCCGCTTGCTTCATCAATTGCACATCTTCGCGAAAACGCTGGTAAAAGTTGGTTGCTACCGCCGGACCATACCCCTCATGCCAGACATGACGATCGTTTTTGTACCAGAGATCGGGCCAGGAATCCTGCCCCTCCCGTTTATCAATCCAGCCTTCTGTTTGCCAGGCCGACGCGGCAGCACCGAGGATAAATGACGGTGGTATGGCGATGGTTTTCGTACTCATGGTTTCCTCAGGCGTTAGACGGCGTTTCTGCCTGCAACTGCGCCTGCTCTGCGCGGCGGGAGGCAATTTTCACAAACGGCAGGTAGATAACGACGGCAGTAATAATGCAGATCAGTTGCGTCACCACCGCGCCCATCGAACCGGCGGTAGAGAGCCAGGCATTGATCAGCGGCGGTGTCGTCCAGGGCACCATCACCACGGCTTTTCCGGCAAACCCCGTCACGGTGGCGAAGTAGCCAATCGAGCCGGTCACCAGCGGCGTGATAATAAACGGGATGGCAAGGATCGGGTTCAGCATGATCGGCATCCCGAATATCACCGGTTCGTTAATATTGAAGATCCCCGGCCCGATGGAGAGCTTCGCGATCTCTTTCATCTCTTTGCGTTTGGTGGCAATCATCACCGCAATCAGCAGACCGATGGTCAACCCGGAGCCGCCGATGCTCATATACACGTCCCAGAATGGCATAGTGATGATATTCGGCACCTCTTTACCCTGCTCAAAGGCGCTCATATTGACGGTGATCGCCCCCAGCAGCAGCGGCTCGCGAATCGGTTTGATCATCTGGTTGCCGTGGATACCGATGACCCAGAACAACTGTGCGACAAACATCAGCAACAGGATCCCCGGCAGGCTCTGCACGACGCGCTCCAGCGGCTGTTGCACTACCTGGTAAACGGCATCGTACAGATACATGCCGGTCACTTTCTGAAAGGCAAAACCGAAAGTGGCAATCACCGTGGTGGTGATAATCGCCGGGATCAGTGCCGAGAACGATGCGGAGACATTTGGCGGTACCGTGTCCGGCATTTTGATCTTCAGCCCTTCACGGTTTTCCAGCCAGCAGTAGATCTCCACCGACAAAATGGCGATAAACATGCCAAGGAACAGGCTACGGGTGTCGGAGAACTGACGCAGCAGCACATCTTTCACCACGTGCATCTGCCCGTCCACCAGCATCTCAACGGTGGTTGGCGTGACGCAAATAAAGCAGATCACCGCCAGCAGGCCAGGAAACAGCGACTTGATGCCGTTTATGCGCCCCAGTTCAATACCGATTAAAAACACCGCGCCAATGTTGAGGAAGTTGAGCGTGGCGTAGTTGATGGCGCTGGTTATGGGTTTCAGCGCCGCCAGAAATGACAGTGCCTGAAAACTGGCAAGTCCGTTTTTCGGATCCAGCACCATATTGGAGATCAGCACGGAAAACGCGCCGACGATGATCACCGGCATCAGAGTAATAAACGAAGATTTGATCGCCATAATATAGCGATAGCTGTTGAATTTTGTGGCAAAACTACCCAGAGAATCGATGAGTTTGTCTTGTAGGGCCATGAGTTAACACCTCAGTAAAGGGGTTTTTTTATTGAAACCGGGATACAGCTCAATCCCATTTGGCATACCAAAAATAGTCATGGATGGAGAAAAGTTCTGTGACTCGCCTCGCAACGCTGCTTCTGGTATTCCAAAACGAAACGACAGCCCACATTGGCATACCACCTTGCATTGATCAGGGCTTTTTCGTGAGTGTGGTAAACTGCGTTTGATTACGCGAAACGAGAGCCCGTTATGGTCACAATGCTGGAAGTCTCACTGCGCGCGGGTGTGTCGAAAGCGACGGTGTCCCGCGTTCTCAACAACACAGGCCAGGTGAAAGAAAGCACCCGCAACCTGGTCTTTAAGGCGATGGAAGAGCTGGGCTACCGGCCTAATTTCCTTGCCCGCTCGCTGGCGAACCGCACCAGCAATAGCATCGGTCTGGTGGTCTCCAGCTTTGACGGCTTCTATTTTGGCCGACTGTTGCAGCAGGCCTCCCGCCAGGCTGAACGGCATGGCAAACAGTTGATCGTGACCGACGGGCACGACACGCCGGAGCGGGAAGAGCTGGCGGTGCAGATGCTGGCCGATCGTCGCTGCGACGCCATTATTCTCTACACCCGCTTTATGAGTGAAAACGCGATCCTGCAACTGATCGACAGCGTATCGATGCCGCTTGTCGTCATTAACCGCGAGGTGGTGCAGGCGCACGATAAATGTGTGTTCTTTGAGCAACAGGACGCAGCTTTTCAGGCGGTGGATTACCTGATACGCCAGGGGCACCGCGAAATAGCCTGCATTACCGTTCCGATGCATACACCCACCGGTAAAGCCCGGTTGATGGGCTATCGCAAGGCGCTGGAACACCATGGGATCGACTGGGATCCGGCAAAAGTAAAATACGGTGACTCCACCATGACGCGCGGCTATGAACTGTGTCGGGAAATGTTGCAGGAAGGTGCCAGCATCAGCGCCCTGTTCGCCTGTAATGACGATATGGCGCTGGGCGCTTCTAAGGCTATCTGGCAGGCGGGTTTACGCATTCCGCAGGATATTTCCCTGTTCGGCTTCGATGACGCCCCCAGCGCACGCTGGCTGGAGCCGGGCCTGTCAACGGTCTATCTGCCTATTGATACCATGATCACCACAGCGATTGACCAGGCGATCAGGTTGGCCAATAAGACGGCTGTCGATGCGATCCCACCGTTTACCGGCACGCTGGTGTTGCGCGAGTCAGTGGCGGCGGGACCGTATAGTGCGGTTTAACACTGCTCCAGCGCGAGCAGTTCTTCAATGGTCTGACGACGGCGAATCAGCCGCGCCACACCCTTATCAAACAGCACTTCCGGCAGTAACGGGCGGCTATTGTAGTTCGACGACATTGATGCACCGTACGCGCCGGTATCATGCAACACCAGATAATCACCCGGCGCAACCTCCGGCAGCGCGCGGGTTTCAACTTTGCCCCCCTCCTGCTGGGTAAAGACATCGCCGGATTCGCACAACGGCCCCGCCACCACAGTGTCAATCAGGGCGGCATTTCGCAGATCCCGGCCATCCGCCGCCAGCGCGGTAATGTGGTGATAGCTGCCATACATCGCCGGGCGCATCAGGTCGTTAAAACCGGCATCAATCAGCACAAAGTGGCGGCTGCCCATATTTTTCACGCTGCGCACCTGTGAAACCAGCACACCGGACTCCGCCACCAGGAAACGCCCCGGTTCGATCTCCAGTTTCACGGCATGACCAAGATGCCGGGCGATCTGCTCACGCGCGGCATTCCACAAACCGAAATAGTGTGCGGTATCAACCTGCGCTTCCCCTTCATGATACGGAATTGAGAGGCCTCCCCCTGCGGAAATCGCCGGCAGATCCTGGCCGAAATCCACCACCTGGCGCACCATCGCGCCACATACCTGCTCCAGATGACCATAATCCACACCGGAACCGATGTGCATATGAATGCCCGCCAGTTGCAACTGGTAACGCTGCATGACCGCCAGCGCCGCCCCCAGATCGCTGTACCAGATGCCGTGTTTACTGTTTTCGCCGCCGGTGTTGGTTTTCTGGCTGTGACCGTGACCAAACCCCGGGTTAACACGCAGCCAGACACGATGACCCGGCGATACCGCCCCCAGTTGTTCCAGCATATCCACCGAACCGGCATTGACCGCGATACCCAGCTCACTGACACGCGCCAGTGTCGCGTCATCAATCACGTCAGCGGTGAAAACAATATCATCCGGATGCGTTTTAGGATCGTAGCCCGCCGCCAGCGCACGCTCGATTTCGCCCAGCGATACCGAATCCACTTTGACGCCCTGCTCACGCATTAACCGCAGAATATGGATGTTCGAGCAGGCTTTCTGCGCGAAGCGTACCACGTCGAAGTCGCGCAGTTTGGCGATTTGCGCGCGGATGATTTGTGCGTCGTAAACCCATACCGGGCAACCAAATTCGGCAGGCAGTCTCAGCAGGTTGGCAGCGTTAAGGTCAGTCTCAGTCTGGTGTAATGGGCGTGGCATGATGGGCTCCGTCGATATTTTTCATCATTACGCCACACGGTGAAGAGAATAAAAAATATCGTTTTATCGCGAGTCTATGCAAAAATGATATGGAACACCTTTAACAACCGGATACCGCCATGCCCGCTGTTAACCTGCGCCATATCGAAATTTTTCATGCAGTGATGACCACCGGCAACCTCACCGAGGCCGCCGCACTGCTACATACCTCGCAACCGACGGTAAGCCGGGAGCTGGCGCGGTTTGAAAAAGTGCTGGGATTAACGCTGTTTGAGCGCACACGTGGACGCCTGCATCCCACAGTGCAGGGGCTGCGGCTATTTGAAGAGGTACAGCGTTCCTGGTACGGGCTGGACAGGATCATCAGCGCCGCCGAAAGCCTGCGCGAATTCCGCCAGGGCGAATTGTCGGTCGCCTGCTTGCCGGTCTTCTCACAATCCTTTTTACCGCTGCTGTTACAGCCCTTTCTCACCCGCTATCCGGACGTCAGCCTGAATATCGTGCCGCAGGAGTCGCCATTGCTGGAAGAGTGGTTGTCGGCACAACGCCACGATCTGGGGTTAACGGAAACACTGACCACACCTGCCGGTACGGAACGTACACCGCTGCTAACCTGCAATGAAGTATGCGTGATGCCGCAGGATCATCCGCTGGCGCGTAAAAGCGTGCTGACACCAGCGGATTTTCATGCCGAGAACTACATCAGTTTGTCGCGCACCGACAGTTACCGGCAACTGTTGGATACGCTGTTCAACGAACATCAGGTGAAGCGCCGCATGGTGCTGGAGACCCACAGCGCCGCATCGGTTTGCGCGATGGTGCGCGCCGGGGTCGGCATTTCGGTCGTGAACCCGTTAACAGCGCTGGATTACGCCGCCAGCGGCGTTGCCGTCCGTCGCTTCAGTATCGATGTTCCTTTTACGGTCAGCCTGATCCGCCCTCTGCACCGCCCCGCTTCCGCGCTGGTCAACGCCTTTACACAGCACTTGCAAGCCGCCATGCCGCAGGTAACCCAACCGCTGGCGGCGATGCTCGGGACCGTTTAAGAGAGCATAAACTCCACGGCGTCGGCGGCATGGAGCGCCGCGGTGTCAAAGACCCTGATCGGGCAGTGTGTCTCCGGCAGCAGCAGACCGATTTCGGTACAGCCAAAAATCACGCCTTCAGCCCCTTCCGCCGCCAACTGTTTGATCAAATTCAAAAAGTAGTAGCGCGACTCATCGGTGAAGGTGCCGAGGCACAGTTGATCGAAGATGATTTCATTGACGCGTACGCGATCTTCGGGACCCGGTACGCGGGTTTTGATGCCGAACTGTTTTTCCAGACGCCCGCGATAAAAATCCTGCTCCATGGTGTAGCGCGTACCGAGCAGCGCGACGTTACTCAGTCCGGCGTTTTCAATCGCCCGGCCAGTGGCATCGGCAATGTGCAGAAAGGGAATATGGCAGCGCTCCTCGATTTGCCCCGCCACTTTGTGCATGGTGTTGGTGCACAGCACAATCGCCTGTGCGCCCGCCTGCTCCAGCCCAGCCGCCGCCTGGGCAAGAATTTCCCCGGCTTTGTGCCATTGCGCCGTGGCCTGACAGGCTTCAATCTCATGAAAATCCACGCTGTGCAGAAGTATGCTCGCGGAGTGCAAACCACCCAGGCGGGCTTTGACACCCTCATTAATCAGGCGGTAGTAGGGAACGGTCGATTCCCAGCTCATTCCGCCCAGCAGTCCTATCGTTTTCATCGTTTGTCTCCGTGGGTTAGTGCACTCAGTCAATCAAAGTTGTGATCGACTTTCAACTTCTCTGGCCTCACATTTATTTTTGCCTGCCGCTGAGATAAATTATTTTGAAACATCGTTTCATCTTATTACTCAACCACAGGACAGCCAGATGTTTATCTTTCATAAAGACACTCAGCTTGACGATCTGGGCAATGGTGTTACCCGCCGCATTCTGGCCCATGACGGCAAAATGATGGCCGTCGAGGTCATGTTTGAACAAGGCGCCATTGGCCCGATGCATAACCATCCTCATGAACAACTCACTTATGTCTTATCCGGTGAATTCGAATTTACCATCGGTGATGAGAAACATATCGTCACGGCAGGCGATACTCTTTATAAGCAACCGCACATTATGCACGGCTGCGTGTGCCTGAAAGCCGGTACGCTGCTAGACACCTTCACGCCGGTGCGAGAAGACTTTTTGAAAGCGTGATCCCGAGCACGTTATTACGCTCCCTGTTAACGCCCTCTTCATTGCGGGCGTTTTCATTTTATTTCTTTGATGATTTTCTCTAAAAAACACTTCGCCGGGTAATCGTTTAAATATTGAATGATTTCATTCGGCGATATTTCCGCTGTTCTGACAGATCGCGTCAGCCTTTTTATTTCCGGCGAAACCTGTGTTTTTTCGGCAAAAACGTCATCCACCTCACCTTATTGAAACATCGTTTCGACTTTGATCACATTTCACGAATTAATCGAATGACGGCAAATCAAAACGCAATAAAATATTTTAAAACGATGTTTTACAAATCAAGAACGCAGGTTGAAAGGATTTTAAAACCCGGAAGATTGCTAATGATTTCGGGAAGTTAAAGACTCACATCACATTGATTACGCTAAATATTGTGATCAGGCGCACGCACAGAACCTGTTTTTACCCCCCAACGCCCAGGCGCCGGGGGAAAGAAGTTAATCTCCGAATCCGTATTACACCATTGTTCGCCAGGTAGGTATGTATGAATGAAAACAGACTACTGGGATTGGCCTGGATATCACCCTACGTTATTGGGTTGATCGTCTTTACGGCATTCCCGTTTATCTCATCGTTCTTTCTCAGTTTTACTGAGTATGACCTGATGAGCCCGCCAGTATTTAACGGCATCGAAAACTATCGCTACATGTTTACTGAAGATACCCTCTTCTGGAAATCAATGGGCGTAACGTTCGCGTACGTATTTTTAACCATCCCGCTGAAACTCGCTTTCGCGCTGGGTATTGCCTTTGTACTGAACTTTAAATTACGCGGTATCGGCTTTTTCCGTACTGCTTACTATATTCCCTCGATTCTCGGGAGCTCAGTGGCTATCGCCGTGCTGTGGCGCGCGCTGTTTGCCATTGATGGTCTGCTGAACAGCTTTATCGGCGTATTTGGCCTTGATCCGGTTAACTGGCTGGGCGAACCCTCGCTGGCGCTGATGTCGGTGACATTACTGCGCGTGTGGCAGTTTGGTTCGGCAATGGTTATTTTCCTGGCTGCGCTGCAAAACGTGCCGCAGTCACAATACGAAGCGGCAATGATCGACGGCGCCAGCAAATGGCAGATGTTTATGAAAGTCACCGTGCCGCTGATCACGCCGGTTATTTTCTTCAACTTCATAATGCAAACCACCCAGGCGTTCCAGGAATTCACCGGCCCGTATGTCATCACAGGCGGCGGCCCGACCTATTACACCTACCTGTTCTCGCTCTATATCTACGACACGGCCTTCAAGTATTTCGATATGGGTTACGGCGCGGCGCTGGCCTGGGTTCTGTTCCTGGTGGTAGCGGTCTTTGCCTCTATCGCCTTTAAATCGTCGAAATACTGGGTGTTCTACTCTGCTGATAAGGGAGGCAAAAATGGCTGATATCCAACACGTCACGCCGGGCATGCAGGAAGCAGAGCGCGAAGTGGCGCGTACCCTGCGCCGCGAGAAAGTGAGCGCGTGGATCCGCTATGTGATCCTGCTGTTTGTCGGCCTGCTGATGCTCTACCCGCTGGCGTGGATGTTTTCAGCGTCGTTCAAACCGAACCACGAGATCTTCACCACGCTGGGTTTGTGGCCGCAGCACGCCACCTGGGATGGCTTCATCAACGGCTGGAAAACCGGCACGGAATACACCTTCGGTCATTACATGCTGAATACCTTTAAGTATGTGATCCCGAAAGTGATCCTGACCATTATCTCCTCCACCATTGTGGCTTACGGCTTTGCCCGCTTTGAGATCCCGTGGAAGAACTTCTGGTTTGGTACGCTTATCGCCACCATGCTGCTGCCGAGCACCGTGCTGCTGATCCCGCAGTACCTGATGTTCCGTGAAATGGGCATGCTCAACAGCTATATGCCGCTGTATCTGCCAACGGCGTTCGCCACCCACGGGTTCTTCGTCTTTATGCTGATTCAGTTCCTGCGCGGTGTGCCGCGCGACATGGAAGAAGCCGCGCAAATCGACGGCTGTAATTCCTGGCAGGTGTTGTGGTACGTGGTGGTGCCGATCCTGAAACCGGCGATTATCTCGGTAGCGCTGTTCCAGTTTATGTGGTCGATGAACGACTTTATCGGTCCGCTGATTTATGTCTACAGCGTGGATAAGTACCCCATCGCACTGGCGCTGAAAATGTCCATTGACGTGACCGAAGGCGCACCGTGGAACGAAATTCTGGCAATGGCGAGTATCTCCATTCTGCCGTCCATCATTGTCTTCTTCCTGGCACAGCGCTACTTCGTACAGGGCGTGACCAGCAGCGGAATTAAAGGTTAAGAGGGAAGTATCATGGCTGAAGTTATTTTCAACAAACTGGAAAAAGTTTACTCCAACGGCTTCAAAGCGGTACATGGTATCGACCTGAAAATCGCCGACGGTGAATTTATGGTGATTGTCGGCCCGTCCGGCTGCGCCAAGTCCACGACTTTGCGTATGCTCGCCGGTCTGGAAACCATCAGCGGCGGCGAAGTGCGCATCGGTGAGAAGATCGTCAACAACCTCGCGCCAAAATCGCGCGGTATTGCGATGGTGTTCCAGAACTATGCGCTCTATCCGCATATGACCGTGCGCGAAAACCTCGCGTTTGGTCTCAAACTCAGCAAGATGCCGAAAGACGAAATCACCAAACAAGTGGATGAAGCGGCAAAAATCCTTGAACTGGAAGAGTTGATGGACAGGCTGCCGCGCCAGCTTTCTGGTGGTCAGGCGCAGCGCGTGGCGGTAGGCCGCGCGATTGTGAAAAAACCGGACGTGTTCCTGTTTGACGAACCGCTGTCGAACCTCGACGCCAAACTGCGCGCCTCCATGCGTATCCGTATTTCCGACCTGCACAAGCAGCTCAAAAAATCCGGTAAACCGGCCACCACCGTCTACGTGACCCACGATCAGACGGAAGCGATGACCATGGGCGACCGTATCTGCGTGATGAAACTCGGTCACATCATGCAGGTGGATACCCCGGACAATCTCTATCACTTCCCGAAAAACATGTTCGTGGCGGGCTTTATCGGCGCGCCAGAGATGAACATCAAACCGGCAAAAATTGTGAGAAAAGACGACCAGTTACATATCACGGTTGGTCACGACACGCTGGCACTGAATGCCCGCCAGCAGGAAAAAGTCGCCGATTATGAAGGCAAAGAGGTGTTCTTTGGCGTGCGTCCGGAGTTTGTCTCCGTCGCCGATCAGCCTTTTGCCGATGACTACGGCTCCGGCGACCTGGTGCGCGTAGAAAACATGGGACACGAGTTCTTTGTTTATCTGAAAGTCGGTGACTACGAGCTGACCGCCCGAATTCCGTCCGATGAAGCTAAGCCTCTGATTGAAAAGGGTCTTCACCGGAAGGTGTACTTTAAGTTTGATATGAATAAGTGTCATGTTTTTGACGCAAAAACGGAACAGAACATCTCTCTGTAAATGAAAACTGGAGTATAAAAATGAAAAAAGTGCTAACAGGCGCCGTTATCTCCGCAACTCTGGGCATGTGCGCTGTACCCGCTATGGCCGCTGATAATGTTGACCTGCGTATGTCCTGGTGGGGGGGCAACGGTCGTCATCAGGTCACATTGAAAGCGTTGGAAGAATTTCATCAACAGCATCCGAATATTACCGTTAAATCGGAGTACACCGGCTGGGACGGTCACCTTTCCCGTCTGACCACACAAATCGCGGGCGGCACTGAGCCGGACGTGATGCAGACAAACTGGAACTGGCTGCCGATCTTCTCAAAATCCGGTGACGGTTTTTACGACCTGAACCAGGTGAAAGACATTATCGATTTGAGCCAGTTCGACGCCAAAGAGCTGAAATCCACCACCGTGGACGGCAAGCTGAACGGTATTCCGATCTCCGTCACCGCGCGCGTATTCTACTTTAACGATGAACAGTGGAAAAAAGCGGGCGTCGCCTTCCCGAAAACCTGGGATGAGCTGTTAGCGGCGGGCAAAACGTTTGAAAGCAAACTAGGTAAGCAGTACTACCCGGTGGTGCTTGAGCACCAGGACACGCTGGCGCTGCTGAACTCGTACATGGTGCAGAAATACAATATTCCTGCCGTTGACGAGAAAGCGAAGAAATTCAGCTATACCAATGAGCAGTGGGTGGAATTCTTCCAGATGTATAAAAAACTGGTCGACAGCCACGTGATGCCGGACGCGAAGTACTATGCATCGTTCGGTAAGAGCAACATGTATGAAATGAAGCCGTGGATCGAAGGTGAATGGGCCGGTACCTACATGTGGAACTCCACCATCACCAAATACTCCGACAACCTGAAGCCGCCAGCCAAACTGGTGTTGGGTGAATACCCGATGCTGCCAGGCGCAACAGACGCAGGCCTGTTCTTCAAACCGGCGCAAATGCTGTCGATTGGTAAATCCACCAAACACCCGAAAGAAGCCGCACAGGTGATTAACTTCCTGCTGAACAGCAAAGAAGGCGTGGAAACCCTCGGTCTGGAACGTGGTGTACCGTTGAGCAAAGCCGCAGTCCAGACACTGACCGCCAATGGTGCAATCAAAGCGGAGGATCCGGCCGTTGCGGGTCTGCGTCTGGCGCAGTCGCTGCCTGCCAAACTCACTGTGTCGCCCTATTTTGACGATCCGCAGATTGTTGCCCAGTTCGGCACGGCGATTCAGTACATCGACTATGGTCAGAAAACAGTGGAAGAGACCGCCGCTGACTTCCAACGCCAGGCTGAGCGTATCCTGAAACGCGCCATGCGCTAAGGTTTTACCGTCATCCCCTACCCTGCCGGATCCGGCAGGGTATTTTTTTATCAATGGAGAGAGGATCAGGAGAGAAGATCATGGCAAAAGGCAAAATCATCCCGCTGACATACCGTCGCCAGAAGGATCCGCATACCGGGCACGAGGTTATCCGGATGACGCCTCCGCACATTATTTGTCACCGTAACTACTTCTACCAAAAATGCTTTACCTGCGATGGTGGGAAACTGATCTTTGGCGGCGCATTCGAAGGCCACTGGAACTATTACCTGCTGGATATCGCCCGCAGCGAGGCAACCCAGCTAACCGAAGGGGCCGGGGATAATACCTTCGGCGGTTATTTGTCTGCCGACGATCGCGCCCTGTGGTATGTAAAAAACACCCGAGAATTACGCCGCGTCGATCTGAGCACGCTGGAAGAGTATGTCGTTTATGAGGTGGATGATGACTGGGTAGCTTACGGCACCTGGGTCGCCAATTCCGACTGCACCAAGCTGGTGGGCATCGAGATTAAAAAAAGTGACTGGCAGCCGTTAACGGACTGGCAAAAATTCCGCGATTTCTATTTCACCCATCCGGAATGCAGGCTGATCTGCATTGATCTGCAAAGCGGTGAGCGCAGCACGTTGTTGCAAGAAAAACGCTGGCTGGGGCACCCCCTCTACCGCCCGTTTGACGATAAAACCGTGGCGTTTTGCCATGAAGGTCCGCGCGATGCGATTGATGCGCGCATGTGGTTGATCAACGAAGATGGTAGCAACCTGCGCAAGGTGCGCCAGCATGAGGCTGGTGAAAGTTTTACCCATGAATTTTGGGTACCGGATGGCTCCGCGCTCTACTACGTGGCACACCGGGAAAATGACGCCCGGCGCTATCTGTTCAGCGCCGATCCACAGACGCTGGAAAACCGCCAGCTCATGGCGATCCCTCCCTGTTCTCACTTGATGAGCAACAATGACGGCAGTCTGGTGGTCGGTGACGGCGCGCCCCATCACACCGGAGATATTCATCTTAACGACCCCTTTATTTGGGTGTTTGATGTGCAAAGCGGGGAACAAACGGCTATCTGCCAGCATAACAGTAGCTGGAAAGTACTGGACGGCGACCGCCAGGTCACCCACCCGCACCCGTCATTCTCCCCGGATAACCAGTGGGTACTCTATACCTCAGACGCCGACGGCATGCCTGCGCTCTATTTAGCCAAAGTTTGAGTGTTCCCCTCTGCCCTCTTCGCTGCGTTGAGGGCCTCTTTCTGATGCTTTTTCGTACGCTTTTCGCCCCCCATTTCATGCGTTTTTCCAGCCTTTTATGTTTACTCAAAAACAACACAACTCATTGTTATTATTATAATTTTTATTTAATCAGGGCTATTGACGGGGTGAATATCTCAGGCGTAGCATCGCCCTCGCTGTAGCAAAAAAACCTGTTTTTATATACAGCACTTTCGGTGTGACAGAACGTCTCTGGTCTTCAAAAAGATGCGCACCGGATTTCCGCAATCCAACTCAAAAATGACAAAAGAGGAAAACAGTATGCCTGGATTTAACTATGGTGGTGGTGTAGGTGATGGTACTAACTGGAGTTCTGAACGTGGTTCAGAGCCGTCTCCTGGCGGTGGTTCGAACGGACATGGCGGCGATCGTGATAACGGCGGTTCAGTGAACGCGACGCCGGCGCAAAAACAGTTGGCGGCGATCCAGAACGATCAGGCGCTCCGCCAAAAGCTGGCTAACCTGATTCTGGCCGCCCATACCATTAACCCGTTAACGAAATTGAAAATTGAGCAAGTGAAACCCAATGGCATGCTCAGCATTTCCGCCGAAGGGTTGACGGCCGATCAAGCGACGGACATTGGCCTGTCTGGTCTGGTAATGGGGCTTCGCGGTAATGGCGTAACCATTGCGATTGGCGATTTCAACTCCGGTCATCCGCTGCAAGGCAAGCAACCGAATAACGGGAAAGGCGGTCTCAACGCCGACACGATCGCCGCCTCATCGGTTGGCCAGTTTGTGACTGTGTTGCAGGGCGTATTGCCTTCCGGCTACTGGCTGAGTAATGGCAAAGTGATGACCAAAGTTCGCCGGGAGATCACCTCCGGTGGCGGCGGGAAAAACGGCAACGAGCATACCCGCATCGTGACCGTTGAACAGGAAGTGCCTGCGCTGACCCAGGCGTATAAGCAGGGTGAGGCGCAACGCGCGGACGTGAAAGATGCCGTGAAATTTACGGCTGATTTCTACAAAGAGGTGACGGCGAAATTCAGTGAACAATCGGCGAAAGTTGCCCAGGAACTGGCTGCAGCCGCCAAAGGCAAGAAGATCCGCAACGTTGAACAGGCGCTGGCCGCTTTCGATCGCTTTCAAACCGTACTGGATAAAAAATACAGCGTGGCCGATCGCGAGGCGATTGCAAAAGCACTGGAGTCCGTGAACCGTGCCAACATGGCCAGCAGCCTGGCGAAGTTCAGTAAAGGGTTTGGCTATGTGGGTAAAGCCATTGATGCGTATGATGCGATCCTGGTCGAACTGCCGAAGGCGATCCGCACCAAAAACTGGCGTCCGTTCTTTGTGAAAGTGGAAGCCATCGCGGCGGGTAACGCGGCAACGGCATTGACGGCTTTCGTGTTCAGCGCCATCACCGGCAGCGCCCTGGGCATCCTCGGGTTTGCATTGATGATGGCCATCGTCGGCGCACTGGTAGACGAGGCTTTTATCACCAAAGTGAATGCTCTGTTAGGCGTGTAATGACAAACCAAAGGCCGGTATTAACCGGCCTTTTTCATCAGCAACAGATAGAGCAAATACGCCAATCCAAGCGGCACGGCGAACAAAAAGCAAGCGCCATAATACAAGGCATAAAGCCCGTTTTTGCCCGGAGTCTCTTTAAAATAGCCTCGCTGCCAGAAGGCTCGCGTCGTAAACCTCAGCGCCAGGGTTTCAACCCCTTTTTTGGCTAACGGATAGAGCGGGCAACTAAAGAGCGATAACACAAAGAAGTATTGGGAGACGCGATCCTGCATATCCTGGCTCCATGCCCAGGCAAAACCGGACAGAAAAAACATCCCCCAGAAAATATTCTTGAAGTAGTATTTCGCGGTCATAACGCGCCCATTCCTTATGATTTATCAACCGTAACTGATTAATATCATCATAAAAAGCAGCGACGTTGCACGCGCTTTTCACCCGCATTGTGAACGTGACGCCCATAAGCGCCACGCGTTGTGGTTATACCCCAATATTACGCAGCTTCTCGCCCGCCATCAGTCGACGTTCAATATGCTCAAGCGTAACGTTTTTGGTTTCCGGAATCAGCCAGAAGGTAATGCCGACAAACACCAGGTTCAGCGCGGTATATAACCAGAAGGTGCCCGCCGCGCCAATCGCATCCAGAAGCGTCAGGAAGGTCGCGCCAATGATCATGTTCGACACCCAGTTGGTGGTGGTCGAACAGGTAATGCCGAAATCACGGCATTTCAGCGGCTGGATCTCTGAACAGAGGATCCATACCACCGGCGCAGCGCTCATTGCATACCCGGCGATGCAGATCATGGTCATCCCGACTGACAACCAGGACAACCCGCTCGATGCGGTGCCGTTATCAAACTGCATCAGGCAGTAGCCGAGGATCAGCGTACCCAGCGCCATCACGCTAAAACCGATTTTCAGCGCGGGTTTGCGCCCGGCTTTATCGACCGTGAATACCGCAATAAACGTGGCGAACATAAAGGTCAGTCCGACCACCAGCGTGGCAATCATCTGCTGCTCAGTGGTGGTGAATCCCGCCATTTTAAAAATACGCGGCGCGTAATACATGATGATATTCATCCCGGTGAATTGCTGCATTGCCTGCAACAACATGCCGAGGAATACCGCACGACGCACATTGCGGTTAGCTTTAAACAGGTGAAATCCCCCCTGTTTCAGCTTCAAGCTTTCGCGAATTTCATTCAGCTCTTCGCGGGCTTTTTCAGACGTGTCACGCAGCATGCGCAACACCTCTTCCGCTTCGATATGTCGTCCTTTTTGCGCCAGCCAGCGCGGGCTATTGGGCAGGAACACCACCAGAACAATCAGCAATACCGCTGGCAGCGCCAGCACGCCGAGCATTGCCCGCCAGTTGCCGCTGTAGCTGAACGCGGTATCAGAGAGGAATGCCAGCACAATGCCCAGCGTCACCATCAGTTGATACATGCTGATCATCTTGCCGCGCACATTTTCGCTGGCCATTTCCGACAGATAGAGTGGCGCGGTGTAGGAGGCAATCCCCACCGCCACGCCCAGCACCACGCGGGACACCAGCAACAGTTCCACGTTACCGGCGAAAGCCGATCCCAGCGATCCGGCTACAAACAATACAGCTCCCGCCATCAGGCTGTATTTACGGCCGAGACGAAAAGAGAGCCAGCCATTGAAGAGTGCGCCAAGCGCCGCGCCGAGCATCATGCTGCTGACGACCCACTCCTGCAATCGGCTGCTTAAGGTGAAATGATCGGTGATAAACGGCAACGCACCGGCAATCACGCCGATATCCAGGCCGAACAGCAGCCCGGCGACCGCCGCAGAGACAGAGACAAACAGGTTCATACGCCGGGTATCACGCAGCGCACGCGGTAAAACTACAGACTCATTACTGATAGATGTCATTTTTTTCCTGCCTGCACAGAAGAAGATGTCTTATGAAAGTAAGTCAGCAGCGTGAGTGAGCGTCAGTCTATAAAACGCGAAGATATGGATAAATTCGCTGTGGCATGATGTTTTGTGATGGAGTTTACAATTTTGAAAATATAGTTTAAGCCATAAACTATTTTTAACTCATTTATTTGTAATAATTTTTTAAACAAAGCCTGCTAATTAAGATAAAAGGATATGGATTTTTTAAGCAGCATCATATGGACAAATAATATGCAGAGATAAAAAAACCTGCCACAGGCAGGTTTTTATCGAATGCTGGCGAATACTTAACGCGCCAGCCAGCCGCCATCCACGGCAATGGTGTAACCGTTGATATAATCCGATGCCTGGGATGCGAGGAACACGACCGGCCCCATCAGGTCACTTGGCAGCCCCCAACGGCCAGCCGGAATGCGGTCAAGGATCTCCGCGCTACGTTGTTCGTCGGCGCGCAGTTGCTGGGTGTTGTTGGTAGCCATATAGCCCGGCGCAATGGCGTTGACGTTGATATTGTGCTTCGCCCACTCATTCGCCAGCAGACGGGTCACACCCATTACGCCGCTTTTCGACGCGGTGTAAGACGGAACACGGATGCCCCCCTGAAAGGAGAGCATGGAAGCGATGTTGATGATCTTGCCGCCGTGCCCCTGCGCGATAAAGTGTTTCGCCGCGGCCTGAGACATAAAGAACACGCTTTTAATGTTCAGGTTCATAACGTCATCCCAGTCTTTCTCGCTGAAGTTGATCGCGTCTTCGCGGCGGATCAAACCAGCGTTATTGACCAGAATATCGATTTTGCCGAATTCCGCTACCGCGCGCTCCAGCAGTGCCGGAATGCCATCAATCTGACGCAGATCGGCCGTCAGGCTGAGAAAACGACGACCCAGCGCAGTGACACGCTCAATGGTTTCCGTCGGTTCAACAATGTTGATACCAACGATGTCGCAGCCTGCTTCCGCCAAACCCAGCGCCATCCCCTGACCGAGACCGGTATCGCAACCGCTCACTACCGCAACCTTACCTTGAAGAGAAAATGCATCCAGAATCATGTTTGTTCCTTAATCTATCAGCGCCTGTACCGGACAGGCATGGTTTTATGCTGCCCGCGACTAGCGCAGATCTTTTACAGCGACGTGGTCCATGTCATCAAAGACCTGGTTCTCCCCCACCATCCCCCAGATGAAGGTGTACGCGCGCGTACCCACACCCGAATGGATTGACCAGCTTGGAGAAATTACCGCTTGTTCGTTATGCATCACGAGATGACGCGTTTCCTGCTGCTGGCCCATCATATGGAATACGCAGGCGTCCTCTTCCATATTGAAGTAGAAGTAGACCTCCATCCGGCGTTCGTGCGTATGGCACGGCATGGTGTTCCACAGGTTGCCCGGCTCCAGCTCAGTCAGCCCCATGCTCAACTGGCAGGTTTCGAGTACGTCCGGCACGAAGTACTTATTGATAGTGCGACGATTGCTGGTCAGCGGATCGCCCAGGGTGACCGGCGCGACATCGGCTGGCGTCACTTTTTTCGTCGGGAACGTCATGTGTGCAGGCGCGCAGTTGTAGTAGAACTTCGCCGGTTTTGCGCTATCGATGCTGGCGAAAACCACCTCTTTCGCCCCTTTACCCACATACAGCGCATCGCGGTGACCGATTTCAAAGCACTGTCCGTCAACCGTAATGGTGCCGGGTCCACCGATATTGATCACGCCCAGTTCGCGACGTTCAAGGAAATAGCTGACGCCGAGTTGTTTGCCCACTTCGCCGCCCACGGAGACGGTTTTCATCACCGGTTTGATACCGCCAACAATGATGCGATCGATGTGGCTATAGACCATGGTGTATTCGTCATCGACGAAGACTTTTTCGACTAAAAACTCATTGCGCAGGCCCTGGGTGTCCAGCGTTTTTGCGTGCGCACTGTGGATGCTTTGTCTGACTTCCACAATAACCTCCGAAGTAAATTTTGACCGAAACGTCACCAATCAGAAGAGAAACAATGTTCCGTTTCTTATATTAGTGCATCTTATCCCGGCTAAAACACGTTTTCAATTGTAAATAAAACAACGTTTCACTTTTTCTGTTAATTCTTTCAAGATCTGTAAGTCCGATCACGCATGTTCAGCGTTGACATCGCCGCCACGTTGCGTCGCATGCAAATTTGACGAAAAATTAATCTTAACAAACAATAAGTTAATAGCGTCTTTGAGTTTTGACAGTCGAAGGACAGTTTTTCAGTTAAAAATCAAAGTTGCGCCTTTCCCGTTGTCTTATTGCATTTTGCTTTGCTCTTTTCTTAGAAAGTGCGTCAGCAATCACACATATTGAAACGTTGTTTTGATAAATTATTACCCAGTTTTTAAACTTAAAAGCATCTGTGGTCACAGCAGGGCGCATGATTGCCCACCGGACCCTTTAAAGGAGCGAGATATGGCAAAAGGCATGCGGGTAAAACTGCAATACGCAGTCAGCCGCGATCCGGACACCGGCGCGGAAATCACCCGCTTAACCCCGCCGGAAGTGACCTGCCACCGGAACTACTTTTATCAGAAGTGTTTTTTTAACGATGGCAGTCATCTGTTGTTTGCCGGTGAATTTGACGGCAACTGGAACTACTACCTGCTTGATATCGCTAATGCAGAAGCCGTACAACTGACGGAAGGCGCTGGCGATAACACCTTTGGCGGCTTTCTCTCACCCGACGATAGCACGCTCTATTACGTGAAGAATGACCGTACGCTGCGCGAAGTGAATTTGCAGACGCTGGCCGAACGTGAGATCTACCGCGTACCGGATGAGTGGGTAGGTTACGGTACATGGGTTGCCAACAGCGACTGCACCAAACTGGTGGGTATTGAGATTGCCGCCAGCGACTGGACGCCGCTGAACAGCTGGCAATTGTTCCACGATTTCTTCCATAAAGGCCCGCACTGCCGTCTGTTACGCGTTGATCTGCAAAACGGTAAAAGCAGCGTCATCCATGAAGAGAAAAAGTGGCTTGGTCACCCGATTTACCGCCCGTTCGATGACAATACTGTGGCGTTTTGTCATGAAGGTCCTCATGACCTGGTGGACGCGCGGATGTGGCTGGTCAACGAAGATGGCAGCCATGTGCGTAAAGTGAAAGATCACGCGGAAGGCGAAAGCTGCACGCATGAATTCTGGGTGCCGAACGGCTCCGCGCTGGTGTATGTCTCGTACCTGAAAGGCAAACAAGGGCGCACGATTTACCGCTTTAATCCGGATAGTGGCGTAAACGAAGCCGTGATGCCGATGCCGGCCTGCTCTCACCTGATGAGTAACGTTGACGGTACGCTGCTGGTTGGCGACGGTTCCGGTACGCCGGTGGATGTGAAAGACACCAGCGGCTACACCATTGATAACGATCCCTATTTGTATGTGTTTGACGTGGCGCAAAAGGCCTATTTCCGCGTGGCCCGTCATGACACCTCATGGGCGACCGTGGCAAACAGCCGCCAGGTAACGCATCCGCATCCGTCGTTTACTCCGGATGACAGCGCCATTTTGTACAGCTCTGATAAAGACGGCAAACCGGCGCTCTATATCGCAAAACTTCCCGCGCAGCGCGTCATGCTACAGGCATAAAATTTTAGTCGTGTTTCTGTAACTGGCCTTGCCCTCCTCCTGGGGGGCTTTTTTTTACCCGTCGATGCCAGGATAAATTTTCGCGTTCCCAGACCTGCGTTTCCCTTCATCCGCCGATGCCCTATTGCCAACGCAAGCGCTGTTTAAAACGACAGAACTGGGTGGGTGCCCTGTGAACCCGGCAATATTCGAACCCCGATAAATCAACTATTGAACTGAGCGGCGACGCAACGGCGGTTCAAAAACAGAGCAAACAAAAATCCCCGGCCAACGGCTCCGGGGAATGTTTTTGAGGGTAATGCAGACAATCAGAAAGAATAGGCTACGCCGAGACGGAAACGGGTCTGGCGTTCGTCGGTGTTTTTCACGCCCACGTTGCCCAATTCAACATACGGAGACCAGTTCTGATCGAGTTTATAAGCCACTTTAGCGTTATATTCGTTTGAATAGGTTTTGTTGTTATCGCGGATAACGTCTTCAGTGCTCTTGGCATAAACGTAGTTCAGCTCAAAACGGAAATCGCCCAGCGCCCAACCCACCCAGGTATCGAATTTGTTGACTTTATTATCAACGGTATTGGAATCCGGGTTACGTGTGTATTCATAACGATAGCGGCCTGCAATATAAACGCCGTTATCAAAGCTGTATTGCACATGCAGATACGGTTTATAAATGGAGTTCGTATCTTTACTTTCGATATTAAAGCCCGGTGTCAGCGCAAAATTCTTGGTCGCAGCCCAGCGCCAGTTGATCGATTCTTCGTGACCATTCCCCACAATTTCAGTTAAGGGTTTATCGGCATCATCGCCGCCGGATTTCCATTTCGCTTCAACACCAAAACCCACACCGTTATCAAAACGGTGAGAGACCGCAACACGATCGGCGTTAGAACCGCTGTCGATGTATTCATGACGTAAGTCGACGGTAACAGCTTGTGATGCGAAGGAAGCGCCAAGGAGTGAAGCAAGAGCCAGAGTTTTCTTAAACATGAGTCACCTCAATAATTAAAATTATGTTCCATTTTTATGGAATTACATTTTATTTTTTCGGTAACTTTATTTTAGTGATCTCGATCGTAAATAATTACACGGAACTGAACTATCTATAACGACGTGATGAATATCAATTTATTTGCCGCTTTTCCGATAAAAAACAAGGGCAAGATCACACCAATTTTTTATTAACCGAGAAGTTACAATTGGAAATACAACTTAAAAACACAATTAAAAACAGCCATATACAAAATGAATTATATAATAATAAGCATGCTTACCTTGTACAATGACAATGGTAACGGTGGCAACAATACAATTGTGGTAAATTTAAAGTGTGTTTTCTAATTAGGGGAAATGATTATTAGAGGCAGCCGAAAAGGTTTTAATTTAATTGAAACACCGCCTGAGATCACCATCACAAATAATAAAGCCTTCCCGGAGGAAGGCTTTATTTGACTTAAAAGAGGAGATCAATCGCGTTCAATAGCCAGCGCCACGCCCTGACCACCGCCAATGCATAATGTCGCCAGCCCTTTGCGCGCGTTGCGCTTTTGCATCTCGTGCACCAGGGAAACCAGAATACGGCAACCGGATGCGCCAATCGGATGACCCAACGCGATCGCGCCACCGTTGACATTGACGCGTTTCTCGTCCCATTCGAGGACCTTCCCCACCGACAACGCTTGCGCCGCGTAGGCTTCGTTCGCTTCAATCAGGTCAACATCATTTAACTGCCAGCCTGCACGATCCAGACAACGTCGCATCGCATAGACGGGCGCGATCCCCATCAACGCCGGATCAACGCCAACGCTGGCAAATGCCCGAATACGCGCCAGCACCGGCAGATTCATCGCCTGCGCTTTGTTCTCGCTCATCATCAATACTGCCGCCGCGCCATCATTCAATGGCGAAGCGTTACCGGCGGTGACCGAGCCACTCACGCCAAAAGCCGGAGACAATCTTGCCAACGCTTCGGCACTGGGATCGGTACGCGGCTGTTCATCAGTATCAACAATCACCGCCCGACCATCTGCGGCAATCGCGTTCACCGGTACAATCTCAGCACGAAAGCGACCTGAATCAATGGCCGCGCGCGCTTTATGCTGGGAACGGAGTGCCCATTCATCCTGATGTTCGCGGCTGATGCCATACTCGCGCGCCAGATTTTCCGCCGTCATTCCCATATGGTAATCGTTGAACGCATCCCACAGCCCGTCGTGCACCAGACTATCAATCAGTTGGCTATTGCCCAGCGGCGCACCGGTTCGGCTGTCGGTGAGCACATGCGGCGCACGACTCATATTTTCCTGGCCGCCTGCAATCACCACATCTGCCTCGCCACACTGAATAGCCTGCGAGGCCAGATGCAGGGCTTTTAGCCCTGAACCGCAAACATCGTTAATGGTGATGGCGGAAACGGTATTCGGTAACCCACCTTTAATAGCCGACTGGCGCGCAGGATTTTGCCCGGCTCCGGCAGTTAACACCTGGCCCAGGATCACTTCATCAATATCCTGTGGCTGCACACCGCTGCGTTCCACCAACGCCTGCACTACCAGACTACCGAGCTCAACGGCGGAGTGGCGCGACAAGGCCCCCTGAAAACAGCCGATTGGCGTGCGGACAGCCCCCACGATCACGACATCTTTCATCTCTACCTCCGCCCTGGAATGAACCTGGCAATAGTAGTGCATTGTTAATGAGTGTTAACAAGGTTGTTTAAAATTGGTGATATTAATCACAAGGAAATAATGGACCAGAAACGGTGGAAATAAAGAAGGAGGAGGAGAAAACGGCGCTACAGGCGCGCGGCCAGAACAGCCGCGCGCCAGAAGGATCAATTATTAACCGGGATCACCGCACCTTTATATTTGGTGCGGATCCACTCCTGAATCTCTTTGGAGTGCAGCACGTTCACCAGCGCAACGATATCTTTCTTCTTCTCATCACCACGATGAACGGTAATGATGTTCGCGTACGGGTTGTTTTCACCGCTCTCTACCGCAATCGGATCGTGTACCGGATCCAGGCCAGCATCGATCGCGTAGTTGGCGTTGATCACTACCGCGTCGCCTTCATCGTTGTTGTACATCTGCGGCAGCAGCGCCGCTTCAACGTTCGGCAGGAATTTCAGTTTTTTCGGGTTATCCACGATGTCGTCAATACGGGCAGTAACTTTATCCACACCCGGTTTCAGCTTGATCACGCCCGCTTTTTCAAAGATGGACAGAATACGCCCCTCTTCGGAGACCGCATCACGCATGATGATCTTGCCGCCTTGCGGCAGATCTTTCAGCGACTTGTATTTTTTAGAGTAAATACCAATCGGCTCAATATGAATCGCGCCCGCACTCACAAAATCATAGGTCTTGTCGCCTGCATGGTCTTTGATCACGCTGTTCAGGTACGGGATGTGCTGGAAGTAGTTGGCATCCAGTTCACGGCTGGCCAGCGCAGTGTTCGGCAGGATGTAATCCTGGAACGGTTTAATTTCCAGATCGATGCCCTGTTTCGCCAGAATCGGTTTCGCCTGCTCCAGAATTTCAGCATGCGGCACATTAGATGCGCCAACGATCAGCGTGTCCGCCCAGGAAGAGAAGCTCAGAACGCTCAGGGTGGCTGCGGCAATCAGTGTCAGTGTTTTTTTCATGATGGTGGTTTCCAATAATTATCGTTTATCTAACAGAGAAGTCATCACGTCGCCGCAGAACTGGATGATGAAGACGATGATCAGGATAGTCACCGTCGCCACCAGCGTGACGTCGTTGTGGTTTCGCTGGAATCCTTCCAGATAAGCAAGGTTGCCCAACCCGCCTGCGCCGATAACTCCGGCCATGGCGCTGTAGCTCACCAGCGCTATCAGCGTCACGGTAATACCGGACACCAGCGCAGGTGATGATTCAGGTAATAACACCCGAAAGATCAGTGTGCTCAGACGCGCGCCCATTGAACGCGTCGCCTCAATCACCCCTTTATCCACTTCGCGTAGCGCAATCTCGACCAGACGCGCATAAAACGGCGCAGCACCGACAATCAATGCGGGCAGTGCCGCATTAGCGCCGAGAATGGTGCCAACCAGCGCCTTGGTAAACGGGATCAATAACACAATCAAAATGATAAACGGGATCGAGCGGAAGACGTTCACCAGAATCGAGATGATGCTGTACAACGCACGGTTCTGAAACAGACCGCCACGCGCAGTCAGAAACAGCGCCAAACCAAGCACAATCCCCAGCACAAACGTCGCCGCGCCTGACAGTGCCGTCATATATAACGTCTCTTGCGTGGCGGCCCAGAGTTGCTCCCATTTCAGATGGGGGAAAAATGACTCAGCCATGCGTTACCACCTCGCTTTCAATCTCGCTGTTGCGTAAGTCGGCGAGGATATTGTTCAGTTGTTCCGGGGTCGCCACCACGTGCACCCATAATTGTCCAAACACACCGTGCGCTGTTTGCGACATTTTGCCGTGCAGAATATTGAACGGCAGGCCATAGCGCAGGGTCAGTTCTCCCACAATCGGCTGGTGCGTATTGTGGCCAGTAAAGGTCAACTTAATGACGGCACCGCCCAGGTCGCTGCTCAGTTCCGGATTAAACGCCTCGTCTTCTTTATACTGGCTGACCTGACGTACAAACTGCTGGGTGATCGGTTTTTGCGGGTGAGTAAAAACACTTAACACATCGCCCTCTTCCACCACCTGACCATTCTCCATCACCGCCACGCGGTCGCAGATTTTGCGTACCACATGCATTTCATGGGTGATCAATACAATGGTCAGTTTGAAGCGACGATTAATATCCAGCAGCAGATCGAGAATCTGGTCGGTCGTCTGCGGATCCAGCGCCGACGTTGCTTCATCACACAACAGCACATCCGGATTGTTCGCCAGTGCACGAGCAATACCGACGCGCTGTTTCTGCCCACCGCTCAATTGCGACGGATAGGCGTTTTCGCGACCTTTCAGCCCCACCAGCTCAATCAGTTCCGCTACACGTGCGGTGATTTTCGCTTTCGGCGCACCGGCAATCTGCATAGAAAAGGCGATGTTTTCGCTGACCGTGCGCGACCACAATAAATTGAAGTGCTGGAACACCATGCTGATCTTCAGACGCGCCTGGCGCAGCGCTTCGCCCCGCGCGGTGGCGATATCCTGCCCATTGATCACGACGCTGCCGGAGGTGGGCTTTTCCAGCCCGTTCAGTAAACGGATCAGCGTACTTTTCCCGGCGCCGCTGTAGCCGATAATCCCGTAAATTTGCCCCTGCTCAACGGTCAGATTGACGCTGTCGACAGCAGTAATCGATGCCTTTCCCTGGTCGAAAATCTTAGAAATATTCCTGAGAACGATCATGCGTTGGTGTTTCCGTCTGGCAGTTTAGCGGTATGGATGTCCAGACGATAATAATCACCCGTAGTGATATTTCAAATAACCAAATGGACATTATTTATAACTAAAAGCGCTAAACGGCAGAAAAAGCGGGATTTTTCGAAAAGGATTTATTTCGCATTACATTGCCAAAAAACGCATAACTCCAGCGAACAGAACGGAAAAAGTGCATGAAATCAGCGCTAAAACACCTTTTTTGGCTATCAACACATCCGGACGACTATACGGCTCTCCGTCCCGACGGCCAAACAGAGCTTTATATTTCCGTTTGTTCTAAACGACAAATAAAGATTCTTTAAAAGAGAAAAATGGCAGACCTATCATCCGCCCATCACGATTTTCTACGGATGAACACACAATGTCTGTCTTCCATTCAGTAACCGAATTGATCGGCCAAACACCGCTGCTGCAACTGCATAAACTCGACAGTGGCCCATGCGAATTATTTCTCAAACTCGAAAACCAAAACCCAGGCGGATCGATCAAAGATCGGGTCGCTCTGTCGATGATCAATGAAGCCGAACGGTTAGGTCTGCTCTCGCCTGGCGGCACCATTATTGAAGCCACTGCGGGAAATACGGGGCTCGGGCTGGCGTTGATTGCGGCGCAAAAAGGGTACTCGCTGGTGCTGGTCGTGCCGGACAAAATGAGCCGTGAGAAGATTTTTCATCTGCGCGCATTGGGTGCAAATGTGGTGCTCACCCGCTCTGACGTCAACAAAGGGCACCCGGCCTATTATCAGGACTATGCCCAACGTCTGGCGCTCGAAACACCGGGCGCATTTTATATTGATCAGTTTAATAACCCGGCCAATCCCCAGGCGCACACTACCACCACCGCGCCGGAGATTTACCACCAGCTTGACGGCAATATCGACGCCATCGTCGTGGGCGTGGGTTCCGGCGGCACGTTGGGTGGGTTACAAGCCTGGTTTGCCGAACACTCGCCGCACACCAAATTTGTGCTGGCGGATCCGGCAGGTTCCATTCTGGCCGACCATGTCGAAAGCGGTCATTACGGTGAACCCGGCTCATGGTTGGTTGAAGGGATTGGCGAAGATTTTATTCCGCCGCTGGCGCATATCGATGGCGTGAAACAGGCATTTCGCGTCACCGACCGCGAGGCCTTCGCCACCGCACGGGATCTCCTGCAACAGGAGGGCATTCTGGCAGGATCGTCTACCGGCACGCTGCTGAACGCGGCACTGCGTTACTGCCGGGCGCAAACCACGCCAAAGCGCGTGGTCACGTTCGCCTGTGACAGCGGCAATAAATACCTGTCGAAAATGTTCAATGACGACTGGATGCGCCAGCAAGGTCTGCTCACCCGCCCATCGAGCGGTGACCTGACCGATTTTATCGCGCTGCGTCACGATGAAGGCGCGACGGTCACCGCCGCACCGCAAGACAGCCTTGCCGCAGTACTGGCACGCATGCGTTTGTATGACATTTCGCAGTTACCGGTGCTGGAAAAAGGTCACGTGGTCGGGATTGTTGATGAGTGGGATTTGATAAGCCACGTGCGTGGCGACAGTGCGCGTTTTTCCCTGCCGGTGAAAGAAGCGATGACCCGCAACGTTGAAATTCTTGATAAGCATGCTCCGGAGAGCGCGCTGTACGCCATTTTCGATCGCGGCCTGGTGGCGGTGATCGCTGACAACGGCCATTTTGTCGGCCTTGTCACCCGCAGCGACGTCCTCACCACCTGGCGCAACCGCCTTGAACAATAAAGAACAAAAGGAAAAGAGAGTGAAAACACTGGCAACGCAGAGTGTCCATAGCGGCACATTCAACGACCAACACGGCGCAGTCATGCCGCCAATTTACGCCACGTCAACCTTCGCCCAACCCGCGCCAGGTCAGCACACCGGGTATGAATATTCGCGCAGCGGCAACCCGACGCGCCATGCGCTGGAAACCGCTATTGCTGAACTGGAAGGCGGCACGCGCGGCTATGCCTTTGCATCTGGCCTCGCCAGTATTTCAACCGTGCTTGAACTGCTGGATAAAGAGAGTCACCTGGTGGCTGTCGATGATGTCTACGGCGGCACCTACCGCCTGATTGAAAATGTTCGCCGCCGGAGCGCCGGGTTACGGGTCAGTTGGGTAAAGCCCGACGATCTCGCCGGGCTGGAAGCCGCCATCCGACCGGACACGCGCATGATTTGGGTGGAAACGCCCACGAATCCGCTGCTAAAACTGGCGGATCTGGCGGCCATTGCCACTATCGCCAAACGGCATAATGTGCTGAGCGTGGCGGATAACACGTTTGCGTCCCCGGTGATCCACCGCCCACTGGAGTTGGGGTTCGATATTGTGGTGCACTCCGCCACGAAATACCTGAACGGACACTCCGATGTGGTGGCCGGGCTGGCGGTGGTGGGTGACAACCCGGCGCTTGCCGAGAAACTGGGCTATTTGCAAAACGCCATCGGCGGCGTACTCGATCCCTTCAGTAGCTTCCTGACGCTGCGTGGGATCCGAACCCTGGCGCTGCGCGTGGAACGACACAGCAGCAACGCGTTAGCGCTCGCACGCTGGCTGGAGCAACAGCCGCAGGTGGAAAAAGTGTGGTTCCCGTGGCTGGAGTCACACCCGCAGTACGCGCTTGCGCGTCAGCAGATGGCGCTACCGGGCGGCATGATATCGGTGGTGATCAAAGGCGATGATGCGCGGGCGACGACCATCATCAACAAATTGACGTTATTTACCCTGGCGGAAAGCCTTGGCGGTGTGGAAAGCCTGGTAAGTCAGCCTTTTAGCATGACCCATGCCTCCATTCCGCTGGAACAACGGCTGGCCAACGGTATTACGCCGCAACTGATCCGTCTGTCGGTAGGCATTGAAGACGAAAACGATCTGATTGCAGACTGGCGGCAGGCATTGCTGTAAACCGGAGAGCCCCACCGCGTCAGCACATCGGCGCAGGCGCGGTGGGGCGTTGCCACCACGGACGATGTGCAAATTCAGGGAACGGTGTAGGCATCCCGCGCGGAAACCACCTGATTGCGACCCTGTTTTTTAGCCGCATAGAGCGCGGTATCAGCCAGGTGGATCAACCCACTGGCAATCATATGCAGCGGTTTATCCTCAATAGAGATTTGCTTGCCATGCAGGGTTGCCACGCCGATGCTGATGGTCAAATAACCGGTCGGACTGGCATGGTGCGGTAACGCCAGCGCATTAATATTGCTGCGCACCACTTCCGCCACACCCAGCGCCTGCACCAGATCGGTACCGGGCAAAATAATCAGAAACTCTTCACCGCCGTAACGGCTGACATTATCGCCGCTACGCAGGCGCGACGACGTAAGAGTTTTGGCAACAATGCGCAAACAGTCGTCCCCCGCCTGATGACCGTGGGTATCGTTGTAGTTTTTGAAGTAATCAATATCCGCCAGACAGACTGATAGCGGGAAATCGTCCTGCATGGCGCGGGTGATCTCCGCCACCAGGCACTCATCCATATAGCGGCGATTAAACAACCCGGTCAGATGATCGTGCTGCGCATATTGTTGCAGCACTTTGTTGGCACTCGCCAGTTTCTGCTCGGCGTGACGGCGCTCGGTAATATCCACCCAGGTCACCGACAGACCGATAACATTGTCCATCGCATCGCGAACCGGCACCGATTGAATGTCGTAGCAGCGATCAAACCAGCCCAGTTCTCGTGAAGGCAACGTTTCTCCGCCATCCGCCAGTTCAAAGTCCGTACGAAAGAAGTGCCAGTACTCTGGCATCAGGCTCTGGAAATGGATCTCCGCACCGTGCGGCGCGCGTTCTCCCAACAGCTTTGCCATCGCTTTATTGGACATCACCAGCCGCCCCTGGCGATCGATCATGCAGAGCGCCACCGGGGTGGTTTCATAGATTGTCTCCAGTTGCAGGACGCGCTCGCCAAGCGTGGAAATGTTGCGGTCGATCCCACGGTACCCGCACAGTTCACCGTTATCGTCAAACAGCGGAATACCGCTGGTTTCCAGCACCACAATGGTTCCATCAGCACGCTGGTTACGGTTTACCAGCCCGGAAAACGCGCGCTTCTCCATCACGATAGCGCCAAAAGCGCCGGCAACGCGTTCGGCTTCGCCCGGTGGCATAAAATCAAAGGGGGTTTTGCCAATCACCTCTTCCGGTGGCACACCCAGCAGCTCCGTCACCACATCGGAAGACCAGGTATAACGCCCCTGAGCATCCACTTCCCAAACCCAATCTGAATTATTATTGAGCAACTCAAAGAGATGCTTAACGTCTTCATCCCTGTGGTCTGTCCGTCTTTTTTCACTCATGATTTTTGTTCCGCATGACCCGCTATGCGCTTAACAACAGCCTGGTGATAGGGTGAAAGGCGAAAAGCATACCTGGCCGCTAAAATCGCACGCCTTGCCAGAATGACCTTCAGCCGCAAACAATTCACCACAAATAGATAACTTCGCGTCATGCCTAAGCTGCAGGCTAACCCTGTGAAAGTGAATCAGATTTGCACTCATTTTGCATAATTATTGTTAAGTGCTTTCTACTTACCAGGATCTGCTCTGGCCCTGTCGCGCCCCACATCCATTACGAGAAGTCATGATAGCCTTGCCGGGACGCAATGCATCAGGCTTTTTCGTTATCCCTGTGCACGCCAGCACAATACCGCTTCCCTTTCCCAGCCCAATGTTGCCCAGGATAAATACCCAATCACCGTTATTTATTTGTTCTCCAGCCCAACCAAACCGGTAATTATAGAGTCAACCTATCTTAATAAATTTATTGTCCCAAACGCAAATTTCCGCATGGATTTTTATTTTTTTCCAGGTAATATAAATTTTCTTCGCTTATTATCGTCGTGCACGTATAAGAAAAAAAAGGTAATCATCGCGACCTGTCTATATATATAAGCGAATTAATTAAAAGCATCTATAAAACAAAAAAGAGCCTTCCTGTATTTATTGCAGCGGCTTGCTATACCTATGTTCGCTCCTGTGAAGCGCCGTGCCACAAGGCCTGGCGTGGGCTATCATTAACGTCGGGTATTGTAAATTTATGCGTATTAACAATAGCGAAAATAAAACAACCAGTACTAATCCGGCCCGTCAGGCGCACCGTCACATGTCATGGGGGATGCTGGTTTTTTGCTTATTACTTATCATATTGAAGTGTTTTAGTTAATTCGGCGAGAAATCTTTCTTATAAAAACAAGGCGGGAATAGTGTATACCCATTATTCGGCTTGCCTGAGTGGGCAAGTCGTAAAAGAGTAGAAACTTATCTGACTCCGTTGCTGAAGGGGAAACAAAAAATAATCCCCCGGCACTGGACGCGCACCGGGGGAATTATTCCGGCCTGATTATCCTTTCAAGCCTGGGCCACTGCTACCGTGCAAACTCACTCTTAAATCATTTCACTTTGCGGCCTGCTTTGCAGCCAACCGGCCAGCGCTGCCGCCGTGAGCGCGCGGGAGTAAAGATAACCCTGCGCAATATCACACTGCAGATCGCGTAACTGATTACGCTGCTGTTCCGTTTCCACACCTTCGGCAACCACCGTCTGATGCAGACTCTGACCAATTTTGACCACCGTGGTGGCGATGGCTTTCATCTTGCTGCCTTCGCTCAAATCACGCATAAAGCTCTGATCGATTTTCAGTTCAGTCATCGGTAAATGCGCCAGTCGGGACAGGCAAGAGAAACCGGTGCCAAAATCATCCATCGACAACCCAACACCTAACTCCCGCACGGCGCAAATCACTTCCATCGTTTCCGGTCGCTTGTCCATCATCACCCCTTCGGTGATCTCGATGGTCAGACAACTGGCCGGAATACGGTACTGCCGGAGCAGATACGAAATGTAATTAGGCAGGCTGCTGTTATAGAAGTTGATCGGCGACAGATTAACCGACACCACGGGTACATCAATACCGTTATTGCGCCATTCCGCCATCTGGCGGCAAGCTTCATGGAGCGTCCAGCGACCAATGGCCTCGATCTCGCCGGTCTCTTCGGCCAGGGCGATAAATTTTCCGGGGGGAATATCGCCAAGAACCGGATCGGTCCAGCGTGCCAGCGCTTCGACCCCATAAAGCTCGCCATTTTTAAGCCAAACCTGCGGCTGATAGTGCAAATGCAGCAGATTGCTGGCGATTGCCAGTTTCAACGCCGCCGCCAGTTTTAGCCGTTCCTGATCCACCTGGTTCATCTCAGTGCTGAAGAACAGGTAACCGCCGGAGGCCGCCGCTTTCGCCAAATGTGACGCGTGGTTAGCATGCTTAAGCAAACCATCCCGTGAAACGCCATGATCCGGATACAGACTGATACCGGTGCTGACGGTCACATTTAACGCCAGATCGGCAATTTTAAACGGCATGCGGAACAGCGCCTGAATTTTCTGCGCGATACTGGTTGCCCGAGTGCTATCGCAATCCGGGATCACCAGCACAAACGCGTCGCTGTCGGCGTGGCTGACAAACCCCTGGCGGGAAAACTCAGTGCGCAGGCGCTGCGCGATGGCCACCAGCACGTTATCCCCTGCGGCGTAGCCGAGCGCATCGTTAACGTCTTTAAAATGATCCAGGTCGAGAAAGAAGAACGCCGCGCGGGCATGCTCGCTACTGGTCATCATCTGATCGATATACTGATGCAACGCGCTACGATTCGGCAGCCCGGTCAGACGGTCAAAGGTTGAAAGTTTAGTGACACGCTCCTGGTCAATGTGCACCACAACACGACAAGGTGCGCCCGTATTTTCTGGTCCGTCATAACTGATGGTTGCCGCCAGCGACGTCTCTTCGCCGGTTGCAGTAATGACGGTCAGTGCCTGCTCATTTTCTGCTTCGCAGGACAGCACATCGATAGCGCCAAACAACGGAATGGTTGACGCCTTACAGCCGAGGACCGAAATCCGCGGATAGCCCCATAATTGCTCAGCTGCGCGATTAAAAAAAAACACGGTTTCCGTACTATCAAGTAGTACGACAGCATCGTGAACATTTTCGAGTGCGGCAAGCATATTCTGAGAGCCGAAAATATCATTTTCAGAATGCATAATCGTTTTTCTTAAAGAAGTGTTCGGGTACATCCTAATTGAAAGTATTAAAGGGTTCAATATCACTCAGCAGCTATATTAATAGAGAATGATGATTTATAGATGGTCTCAATATATAAACATTAATTAATCGCTAAAGAATCCAAAATAATTTCCGATAAAGACAGTGCGCACAAAAATCGAGAAATTATGAATAAATTGTGAAGAATTGATGTCGGGTAATTATTAATAAAAAGTTTAAATAACAATCCATGTGATAAATTTTACCTCTCACACCCCGCAACGCCGTGCTACCTGCGGCTTTGTCTCGACGCACAGTAATAAATAAAGCCAGCATTCATAGAAAACCCTAATAAGTGCATCCTAATTTATTGATATCGTCACTTGACCTTAACCGCTCCCCACCGACAGTATATGAGGAAATTCTCAAATAAACCGAATGTCTGAAATTTATCTTAACGAAAGACCTGGTTTATTACGTTTCCGCTGAATAACCCGGAAAATAGAGAAGACAACCTTGCTTATTATAGCTCGTATTCAACACATCGGGGTCAGGCAAATACTATGTATGATGATTTAGGTTCTTTGGCTGGAAAACTAAAAATGTCCGGTGTCTCTTTCCAGGAAATGAATGAAGAAGATGGTGCTACTATGCAAGCAGTAACCACAACGGCAGTCACCTCCGACGCCAGCGACGAAAAACACGAAGCGGCAATCACTGAAATCCCGGCTGTCAGCCGCAAAGAAGTGAGCCCTGCCAGTGCGCCAGCAGACGTACCGGCTAACACTATCTCCTGGCCGAAAAGCAAACCGGCACCGGTCGCTGCACCAAACGCGTTCAGCACACCGGCAAATACGATTATGGAAAGCGTTGCGGCCATCAGCCGTCCGGCGGAATTTGAAGTCCGTGAACGTAATCCGGTGCGGCTGGATATGTTATTTACGGTAATTGGCAAATAATACCGTTCAGCCATGTGGGATCCACACATGGTAATAATCAGCACAATTTTTCATGACCTGCTGCAGGTGATGCTATCGGTCTATGACTAATTTGATGGCCAGCAGAATGCGTCATGATTTTTAACAGGTAACCGGAAACATTGTTATGCCGGGGTACCTTTATTATTTTCTGTGCAAGATGATACAAACATGAAAAAAATCATCGGAATTATATTCACGCTGATGTTGTTAGCATTATCCCTGCTGGTGATCATCACCCCAATGGGCAGCGATAAGCAATACCTCTTCGGTCTTAGCGTGATGGCAGCCGTGCTCATTCTTGGTCGAATAAAGGGTAAGAAAGCCGTACTGGCAATGCTCACACTTTCATTGCTGATGTCAACGCGTTATATCTGGTGGCGTGCAACTACGACGCTGCATTTTGACTCCACGCTGGAAATGCTGCTGGGTAGTTTACTGTTTGCCGCTGAAATTTATTCGTGGACGATTTTGCTGTTGGGTTATATTCAAATGGCCTGGCCATTAGAACGCCCTATTGCTCCGTTACCTCAGGATAAATCGACATGGCCGACCGTCGATATTTATGTTCCTTCTTATAATGAAAGTCTCGAGGTCGTTCGCGATACCGTTCTTGCTGCGCAGTGCATCGAATATCCACAAGATAAAGTCAAAGTGTATATTCTCGACGACGGCAAGCGCGATGAGTTCCGTGACTTTGCTGCTGAAGCCGGGGTCGGCTATATCACGCGCCCGGATAACAGCCACGCTAAGGCCGGTAACCTCAACCATGCGATGACAGTGACCAATGGCGAGCTGATTTGCGTGTTCGACTGCGACCACGTGGCGACCCGCGTATTCCTGCAGGCTACCATTGGCGAGTTCTTCCGCGATGACAAACTGGCCCTCATCCAGACTCCGCACCACTTCTACTCCCAGGATCCGTTTGAACGTAACCTGACGGCGGCGAAACGCGTTCCGCACGAAGGTGCGCTGTTCTATGGCCCGGTGCAAAAGGGTAACGACAACTGGAACGCCACCTTCTTCTGCGGCTCCTGTGCGGTGATCCGCCGTGCTGCACTGAACGAAGTGGGGGGATTTGCAGTAGAAACCGTGACCGAAGATGCGCACACCGCGCTCAAATTGCAGCGTCGCGGCTGGAACACCGCGTTCCTGGATATTCCTCTGGCTGCCGGCCTTGCCACAGAACGTCTGGCGCTGCATGTGAACCAGCGTATTCGCTGGGCGCGTGGTATGACGCAGATCTTCCGTATTGATAACCCATTGCTGGGCCGTGGCCTGAAGCTGACGCAGCGCCTCTGTTATCTCAATGCGATGCTGCACTTCCAGTATGGTCTGCCACGCGTGATATTCCTGACGTCGCCGCTGGTGTTCATGTTGTTTAACCTCAACATTATCTCCTCGTCGGCAACGTTGATTTTTGCCTATGTGCTGCCACACCTGGTGCTTTCCACCATGGTCAACTCGCGGATCACCGGGCGCTATCGCTATGCGTTCTGGGGCGAAATCTACGAGACGGTGATGGCGTTCCACCTGATCCTGCCAACGTTGTTAAGCCTGATTTCACCACGTTTAGGTAAGTTCAACGTGACGGATAAAGGCGATCTGACCGACAAAAACTACTTTGACGCCCATACCGTTCGTCCGCTGATCATCACGACCATTCTGATGGTCGGCAGCATGATTTGGGTTGGCGTACGCTACTTTATGCATGACTACGCCGGTATCGACCCGCGCGTGATCCTGTTCAACATCGCATGGGGTACCTTCAGTACCATTATTTTGCTGGCCTCCATTGCCGTTGCAAAAGAGACCAAGCAAATCCGCAAAACCATCCGAATCTTCGCCCGTCTGCCGGTGACGATCCATTTTACCGACGGTTCACAGATGCAAACCCGCACCTTCGACATCTCCATGGGCGGCGCACGCGTGGCGCTGGTGAAAGGGGAAGATATGACGCGCAAAACCCCGGTGCAAATCGAACTGGGCCTCAGTGGTGAAATTGCCCATGTGCCAATCCGTGCAGCAGGTATGGGCGTGGGGGATATTCGCCTTGAGTTTGACACGCTGCCGCTGAGTGAACGCCGTAAGTTGGTGCGCGTCGTACTCTCCCGCGCCGACGCCTGGTACCGTCCACCGCATGCGCCTGATCGCCCGCTGATCTCCTTTATCGGTATTTTGCAGTGCGTATATGAACTGTTCTTTGGCCCGAAAAAACGCACCAATGGGTTTAACAGCCAGATGGCCACGGTCGCGAAGAAACAGAAAGAGGTTAACAATGCGCTTTAACCCCATCGCACTTGCCACTCTGCTGGTGTGCTCAGTAAACGGCACGGCCTTTGCGCTCTCGACGGACAGCGATGCGCTGCCTGAGCTGCCGCTGCCGGTTACGTTGCAAGGTTCAACCTCGGCGCAGACACCGCCGCCTGCGCCAGCGAATGCCAGTAATCAGAACATCGCCAGCACGCTCAGTTTTGGTGATATGGGCGCAACCGGTGGGCTGACGCTCTCCGGTATGCAACTGCAAAACGGCGTCTCCTTTAACCTGCCCGGTGATCTGGTGATCACCGATGCGCATATCAGCCTTAATGTGCAGGTCAACCGTAGCGATGTGAACGGTGAAAACCTGCAACTGATGCTCAACGGTCAACCGCTGGGGGCGATCCCGCTGGATCAGTTACAACAGGATAAAGGCTTCTGGAATCTGGATGTGCCAGCGTCGATGATCGCCTCCAGTAACAACCTGAGCTTCCAGTTGAAAACCGGCGACGACATTATCAATAACGTCTGGAGCTGCCAGCGCCCGCTGCCTGCGGATTACAAAGTCACACTGCAACCGGAATCGACCCTAAATTATCAGGGGCTCTGGCTGAATGTGCGTAAAACGCTGGGGACGTTCCCACGTCCGTTCTTTGACGTGAAGCAAACCAAAGACCAGGCGGTCAGCATCGCTTATCCGGAAAGCCCGGATGCCGACGTGCTGATGGCATCTGCCATTGTCGCCTCACAATTTGGCACACTGAGCAACGGTCGGCCAAGCCGTTTCGAAGTGCAGTACAACGCGCTACCTGCGGGCAACGGCATTTTGATTGGTAAACCGGGTCAAATGATTGGCGGTGTAACGATCCCACAAAGCAATGGTGCAGCGTTGCAAGTTATCGACAACCCGCAAAACCCGGCCTACAAACTGCTGGTGGTGAGTGGACATAACGAAATGCAACTCCGCCAGGCCGCCTGGCGTCTGACGCAACCTGCCCTGCCAGATAGTGACACACTGGATGTTCCGGCGCTGAAAATCGTACAACGCGAAGCGTATGACGCTCCTCGCTGGATCAACACCGATCGCCCGGTGACGGTTCGCTCATTACTCAATGATGACGGCGCGTTGATCGCACACGGCGTCTGGCACGGCGAAAATCGTTTGCCGTTCCGCACCGCGCCGGACCTGTTTATGTGGGATGGCTCCGCCATACCGCTGCGCCTTAATTACAGCTTTGCGCAGAAAAACTGGATTGACGACGACGAGTCTTTCCTGAACGTCAGCCTGAATGGCGAGTTCCTGAAACGACTGCCGGTAAGCAAAGAAGGTCTACTGGCGCCGGTGATGTCAATGCTGGGTTTATCGCAACGTCAACAAAGCGCCGTGGTGAATATCGATCCGCGCGCCATTCTCGGCAGTAACCAACTGGGCTTCTGGTTTGGTCTGAAAGCACAGAAAAATGCACCCTGTAACGCCATGGCGGATGAAAACATCCAGAGCCGTATTGATGGGGACTCGACCCTTGATTTCAGCCGCTCCTGGCACTACGGCAAGCTGCCGAATCTGGCCTGGTTCAGTGGCGCGATGTTCCCGTTCACGCGTAACGCCGACCTGGCCCACACAACGGTGTTGATGGCTGCGCATCCCACAGTGGAAGAAGCGACAGTGCTGCTCAATCTGATGGCGCAGTCCGGCCGTAATACCGGCGTCACCGCCAATTTCCTGCACCTCTATACCGGCATGCCGGGGCACGATGACGCCCAGCAACAACTGACCGATAGCGATGTGCTGGCGATTGGCAACCTGAGCAATAACGAGCAGCTCAACCCGCTTTTACAAGGCAGCGCGTTTACGCTCAATGGCAACAATCTTGAGGTCAACACCACCAGTGCAGTGGGACGTGTGCTGTCGCTGCTGAGCGGCAATCAGCCGCTGACGGACAGGGAAGCCGCGGAATACCTCAGCGACAACAACCAGTGGCGCGGCCTGTTGAGCATGCGCTCTCCGTGGAACCCGCAACGCGTGGTGGTCGTGGCGACGGCCACGGACAACCACCAACTGGCGCAACTGTCTGAGGATATGACTAAACCGGCATTCCAGTCTGCGGCCGGCGGCGATTTTACCGCGGTCAGCAATACGGGTGATGTCCACAGTTGGCGTGTTGGTGAACAGTTCGTCAGCGGCAATCTGCCTGGCTATCTGCGCGTACTGTGGTTCACGAGCGAGCATGTTGTCTGGTTGGTGGTTCTTGCCTGCCTGATTGCCGCCGTGTCCGGTCCAATGTTGTTTCACTCGCTTCAGCGCCATGCGCGTCAACGCTTGCAGGATAAAACGAAGAAATGAATACGCGTAAACAACTGACGCACGCTTTTTACCTGCTGTGTCTGATGGGAGCCAGCCACCCGGCTGCGGCGGCTGATAGCGCCGATGCGACGGGGAATGACACAGCCGTAAAAAAACTGTTGGCGCAAGCCAGTTACTGGCACAGCAAAGCCCATGACGATATGGCGATGGAAGCGCTGCAAAAAGTGCTGGCCGCCGATGATAAAAATATCGACGCTATGTACCTGATGGCGCTCTATCACTTGCAACAGGGCAACGTTCAGCAGTCTGAGATTTGGCGTAAAAAAATCGCTGATATCTCACCACAGGATCCGCGCCTGAATGCGTTGACCAGCGCGAACACCCTGCGCAACATTCCGCAGGACAAACTCAACGCCGCGCGCCAGCTGGCGCGTCGTGGACAAATTAAAGAGTCGATTGCCGCATGGCGTGCGCTCTTTAACGGCAACCCACCGCCAGATGACGTGGCACTGGAGTATTACCAGACGATGGCGGGTGACAGCGCCACCTGGCCAGAAGCCGTGGCGGCTATGCGCCAGCGCGCCAGCATTATGCCGGATGATGTGCCAACCAAAACGGCGCTGGCGATGGCGTTGACCTACCAGGAGCAAACGCGTCGGGAAGGGATCAATCAGCTCAGCAGCCTGGCGGCGGATGATAAAAACGCCGATAAGGCTCTGCAACAGGCCCTGTTGTGGTTGGATGCGAAATCGTCCGATCTTCCGGCGTATACCGCATGGGCACAGCGTCACCCGGAAGACAGCGCGCCGATGGACCACTACCGCAAAAGCGTGGAAGGCGATGCCACCAAAGCGGGCTTCGATGCGCTGAATGGCGGTGACTTAGGCAATGCGAAGGATAAGTTTGCCGAAGCGCTGCAAAACCGCGCTAACAACGGCAATGCGCTGGCCGGGATGGGTTACGTGGCATTACGGCAGAATAACTATGCCGATGCGGAAAAATATCTGCGCCGCGCCTCGCAAGAGGACACCAATAACACAAACAGCGTGCAGTGGGCGAAAGATGCTGACAACGCCCGTTACTACGGTGCGCTGGCGCAGGCCAAAAACCTGAGCCAGAAAGGCAGCTACGATCAGGCCCTGGCCAGTCTCGACAGCAGCGCCACTAACGACGCCAGTCAACAGCAAGCAGCCGATATGCTGCGCGCCGACATCCTGCGCCGTCAGGGCAAATTGCCGCAGTCGGAAGAGGTCTACCGCCGGTTACTGGAGCGACACCCACAGAATACCGACATCCGTACCGGATTGTGGTGGGTACTGAAACAGCAAAACAAACAGGCGGAAGCCGACGCCATGCTGCGCACCTTGCCCGCTAACCTGCGTACCCGTTATGCCTCGGTCGGGGACAATGGCGATAACGAACGGAAAGCGGCACAGGCGGCATTGCAGGAGGGGAACAGCTCACGCGCCATGCAAATCCTGCAAGCGGCATCCGCTAAATATCCGCAAAACGTCTGGCTGCAACTGGATTATGCCCGGGCGTTGCGTAAAGCCGGGCAGAAGCAACAAGCCAGCACGTTGATGTCTGGCGTGGTGCAACGTGGCGGCAGCAACAAAGAAGCCCTGTACGCCGCAGCCGTTTATGCCGCTGAAGATAGCGACTGGTCACGCGCACAGAGCCTGCTGGCTCGTCTGCCGCGCAGCAGCTATAGCGCCGATATGACGGCACTGAGCACCCGTGTACAACTCAACCAGCAACTGGATGTTGCGCGTAACTACCTGCGTCTGGGTAATACCACGGCAGCACGCAACTCTTTGCAAGCGCTGAAACGCAACCCGCCGCAAACACCGGTGGATGTGGGTCGTCTTGCAGAGATGTTGATGCAAAGTGGTGATAACGCAGGCGCGCTACAACTGGTGCGTGATAGTCAGGCGCAAGGGCTGCACGGCTCCGTAGTGGACTATGCAGGACAGATCCGCGTGCTAAACCAGGCCGGTCAGTTTGCCGAAGCGGAGAGTATTCTCAATGCACCGGCGCTGCAAAATGGCGCCAGCCAGCAAGAGATCAATGCGATTCGTACCGGCAACCTGATTGCTCGCGCGGATCGTCTGCGAGAGAAAGGCCAGATTGGAAAAGCGTGGAACCTGCTGATGCCGGAGCTACAGGCCAATCCGACCAATACCGATCTGCTGTTATCCGTCGCGCGCATTTATCAGGCCGATCACATGGATGAGAAAGCCACGGAGATCTACCAGTACGTGCTGCGTAAATCCCCGCGCGATAAGCAGGCACTGACCGGGATTGTTAACCTGGCGCTGGCGCGAGGTGATAACGAAGATGCCCGTAAGGCATTCGCTTCACTGGAACCCAGTCAGGATGCGGATTATATGCTGCTTGCCGCACGTGTAGCGGCAGCCAACGGCGAGAACCAGCGTGCCATGTCGCTGCTGCGCACCGCGCAGTGGCGTCTGCAACAAGGCGGTGAGGAGGACAGCGATGAATTGAGCTCAGTCATGTCGCTGCCTTCGCCGACTCGCCAGGCGCAACAAACCGCCATGAGCGGCATCAATACGATGATGCGCGACTTGCAAGAGAAGAGCGCCACCTGGACCAGCGCGGGTATCTCGCTGCGCAGTCGTGATGGTGAATCAGGCCTGAGCGCATTAGATGAGATCCAGTCGCCGCTGATCCTTTCCGGCGCGGTGGGCGACAGCACGCGCATCAACCTGAACGTCACGCCAACGGCACTGAACGCAGGCGAGATGTCGGGAGAGTCCGCCAACCGCTTTGGTTCCGGCGCGCTAGAGCACGCGGCAAAACTGGCGGAAGCCGCAGCCAGCACCAGCACCACGGCGACCTCGACCAATGCCTCCAGCCAGGGTAGCCAGCAGGCCAACGGCGTGGCGGCAAACCTCAGTCTGAGCGGCGACAACTACAAGCTGGATGTTGGCAGCACGCCGACCGGCGGCGAGTTTACCCGCTTAGTCGGCGGCGTGGAGTGGACACCGAAACTGACGCAATACAGCTCGCTGAACCTGAAAGCGGAACGCCGCGCGGTCACCGACAGCCTGCTCTCTTACGTGGGTGTGAAAGATAAAAGTACCGGGGAAAGTTGGGGGGGCATTACCCGTAACGGTGTGTCCGCGCAGTTTGCGTGGGATAACGACCTGGTTGGTCTCTATACCCGCCTGGGTTTTGATACCTGGGTTGGTACTAACGTGCCGACGAACCACTCGGTCAACATGCTGGCGGGCAGTTACCTGCGCCCGTGGCGCACCAACGACAGCGAGATGAAGGTCGGGGTCAACGTCAACTACATGAACTTTGACCGTAACCTTAGCTATTACACGCTCGGCCAGGGCGGCTATTTCAGCCCGCAGGATTTTATGGCGGTCTCGTTGCCGGTGTCACTGACTCGCCATATCAACGACTGGGATATGACGCTGAGCGGCTCCGTGGGTTACCAATCCTATAAACAGGATAAGAGTAACTACTTCCCGGGCCACAACACGCTGCAATCGCAGTTAAACAGTTACGCCAGTTCCGATGACGACGTGGATGCAGTTTACAAAGCCACGTCGAAAAACGGCATTGGTTACACATTGGGCGTGGATGCGCGCTACCACCTCAGCGACAACCTGGCTCTGGGTGCAAACCTGGGGTATGACACCTTCGGCAGTTATAACGAAGGTAAAGCGTTGTTTTATTTCAAATATTACGTCGATCAAAACAAATAAACCGTGGGATACATGATGTTTAGCAATCAGGACACTTATTTACAACGCAACTATCAGGCTGGCTGGCACGATCTGGTGTATCTGTTCTTCAACGAATACACCGAAGGTCGTGGCGATAAAGATCCCGACGCCTTGAGACGTATTGGTCAGATGATGGCCCAGTGGTATCCCATTGATAACGCAGCCACCGTCAGCGAACTGGAAGCGAGCATCAACCGGGTGCTGGAGCTGTTTAACTGGGGCTTCGTGAAGATGGCGCCCGCCCAGCGCGAGCTGATTCTGCTGCATTGCGCCTGGCCGCATGCACCGGAATACCGTGATGAAGCGGGCTGGCGTCGTGCCAGCGCCTATGTGCTGGAAGGTGCCTATTCCCAGTGGTTGGTGTCTCAGGGCGCAGGCAATCAGGTGCCCGTGCGCTGGAAAGACAACGCCACTGAAGATGTGCTGATTTTCCGTTACGCCATTGGCGAATAATTTCGCAAGGGCATTTCCACCATATATCAACAATCAGGTGACCATAATGTTTAATGAGATCGTGGTTTCAGGAAGAACACTGGAAATCGAAACAGTTAACCATATGGAGGACAATGCCTTTGTTTCACTGGTTCTCGATACATACGGGCGAATTATTTACGCCAGCCCGTTTTTCTACCAGCTCACCGGTTTTAGCCATGACGAAGTGATTGGCCAGGTTTTGTTTCAGTCCGAAGATGAGACAACCGTCATCTCTCTGGCGATGGCCATTAAACTCGCACAGCAAACCGGTGATAACTGGCAGGGGGAAATATCGCAGAAGAAAAAGAACGGCGAGAGGCTATGGCTCGACACCAGACTAATGCCGCGCCGTGATGATAACGGTGAAATATTCGCATTTATTCTGTTGGGTTTTGATATTACCCGACATATGACGATTCGTGAAAAATTGCATTTCCGTGCGCATAACGATGCATTAACCAAGACCCTGAACCGCCAGGGTTATTATATTCGCAGCCGTAAGAAAATTCGTGCAGCGAATGCGCGTGGCGCGCAGATTGTCGTGGCGATCCTCGATCTCGACAATTTTAAAACCATTAATGACGAACTGGGGCATGCGGCGGGAGATGAGGTGTTACGTTGCTTTATAAGCCGGGTTAAGCAATGTATTTCCCGCACGACGTTACTCGGACGGTTGGGCGGCGATGAGTTTGCCCTGACCTATATTGATGGTGTGGATGAACCAATGGGTCGTGGCGTGTTGCAATCCATTGTTGAGGCCACTCGTCAGCCAATGTATTTGCAGTACCTGCAACAAACTGTGGAATTATCGGTCAGTATTGGTGTTGCCAGTTATCCTGAACACGGACCGAATTTTTCATCAATATTAAAAGCTGCCGACACCGCCCTTTATCGGGTTAAGGCGAGCGGCGGTGACGATTTTATTAATTATCAGGTTCCAGGCATTAATGAGCCTGGTAGCATTATTAACACCGTTGTGTGTTGATATTTTAACGACTACAAACAGCAATAGTTTTTTCCCAGAGGAAATAAGTATGTTAAAGGCTGTAATCCCAGTGGCAGGCCTCGGTACACGTATGCTCCCGGCTACCAAGGCTATTCCCAAAGAGATGTTACCGATTGTGGATAAACCGCTTATCCAGTATATCGTGCAGGAATGCTACGCTTGCGGGATTCGTGAAATCGTGCTGGTGACCCACTCGTCCAAAAATGCCATCGAAAACCACTTCGATACCTCTTTTGAACTGGAGTCATTGCTGGAATCTCGCGTGAAAAACCAGCTTCTGGAAGAAGTTCGTACGATTTGCCCGACAGGCATGAACATTATGCATGTGCGTCAGGGTCACTCAAAAGGCCTGGGTCATGCGGTACTGTGCGCAGAACCGCTGATTGGCGATAACGACTTTGTCGTATTGCTGCCGGATGTGCTGATCGACGATAGCCAGTGCGACCTCTCTTCAGATAACCTGGCGGCGATGATCAACCGCTTTACCACAACCGGCGCCAGCCAGTTGATGATCGAGCGCGTTAACCATGAAGACGTCTCCCGCTACGGCGTGGTGGATTGCGGCGGTGTAAACGTAGCGGAAGGCCGCTTCGGTCAGGTGCAGGGAATGGTAGAAAAACCGGCCGCCGATGAGGCTCCGTCAGACATGGCGGTGGTTGGTCGTTACGTACTTTCCAAAGAAATTTGGCCGTTGTTGCGCAAAACCCCTATCGGCGCGGGTGGCGAAATCCAACTGACCGATGCCATTGCGATGTTGCTTGAACGCTCGCCTGTTGAGGCTTATGCCCTGACCGGTAAGTCTCACGACTGCGGCGACAAAATAGGTTATATGAAAGCGTTTGTGGAGTACGGCCTGCGTCATGACGCTACCGGTCCGGCGTTCCGCCACTGGTTGCAGCATGAACTGACGTTATCGCCGGTGGCTGAAGTCGTTGACCGCATTGCAGAAGTGGTTTAACGCCTGACGGCGTTTTACCCGGTTAACTGCCATATCTTCACAACAGGAAATCTCATGTTAAGGACCACCTGGCTCATGTCGTGCTTATTGCTTTCGCTGGCCATGACCTCTTTTTCAGCCCGCAGTCAGGACGGCAACTGGGTGCTATTTAAACAGAACTACCTGAGCCAGGATGGCCGCATAGTTGACCATGAAAATGGCGATATCAGCCATTCGGAAGGTCAGGGATATGGCATGTTATTGGCGGTGATGAACGATGATCCCGCCAGTTTTGAGAAAATATGGCGCTGGACGCGTAATACATTATTACGTCCTTCACTTTGGTTATTTGCCTGGCGTTATGATCCGCAACAACACAAAGTGACTGACGATAATAATGCCAGCGACGGCGATACACTTATTGCCTGGGCATTATTACTGGCCGGGAATAAGTGGCATGACCAGAGTTATCTGACCGCCTCTGAAAATATTCAAGAAGCGCTAATCAATTGTTTGATTATTGAACAAGATACACAGACTTTACTGCTGCCAGGTTTGAGTGGATTTACTAAAGATGATGGCTATATTATTAATCCTTCATACTTTATCTTTCCAGCCTGGGATAGTTTCTGGCAACATCAGCATAATGATATTTGGCTGAAGCTGAAAAAATCGAGCCTGAATTTACTCGATAAAGCGCGTTTTGGTAAAACGCAACTGCCCAGCGACTGGATTTTTGTCAAGAATAATGGTGAAGTCATACCTGCCGATAACTGGCCGGCACGTTTTAGTTATGACGCAATTCGCATCCCGCTGTACTTAAGCTTGAGCGAAACGCAACAACATTCGACGGATAATTTCCGTCATTTTTGGGCAAATTATGCCCGAAGCGAAACGCCCGCGTGGGTGGATGTCTCCGGGGAAGGACATGCGAATTACTCGATGTCTGGCGGCATCCTGGCGGTGCGTGATTTAACGATGGGCGATTACCAGCATATGGATAAGTCCGTTCGTCCGGGAGAGGGATATTATTTGTCCGTACTGCATATGCTGTCGTTATTTGCCGTCACATTAAAAAAAGAGTAACGGCGCTTCGTCGCCAGCAATACGCAGTTTTGCGCCGGTTACGTTGGCCCGCGCACCTTAGTGATGTTTTAGCAGTGCAGTCTCTGACGCAGGAATGCGCAGAAAACAGGCAGGATGCCTTTTAGAATTGACCGATAACCGGCCTGGCAATACAGGAACACCGGTTCGTTATGTCGTTTCCGTCTCTACAGGGTGCGGCGCGAACCGGATGACAATGAATAATAAAAATCACACATCTCATGTCCAAGCATGAGGGAGAGACTTGATGACAGAGTTGAAAATAATAACACGTCATTTACACAGCACGTTGTTACACGCGGATCGTCAACCAAGCGGAAACTTGCGCCCCGGGGATCACAATGAACATCCGTAATCTTGAATATCTCGTCGCGCTGGCCAAGCATCGACATTTTCAACGTGCAGCGGAGGCCTGTAATGTCAGCCAGCCAACGCTGAGCGCACAGTTGCGTAAACTGGAAAATGAGCTTGGTTTGCAGCTACTGGAGCGTACGACACGCAGGATCCGCTTCACGCAGACCGGCCTGCGTCTGGTCGAACAAACCCAGGTGGTGTTGCGGGAGATCGAAGCGCTGAAAAACATGGCCAGCAGCAGTCACTATCAGAGCCTGATGCAGACGCTCGATGTGGGCATTATCCCTACACTTGCGCCGTATATCTTTTCTCATCTGAATTCGGTATGTCACGAGAACTTCCCGGAAATCGAACTGGAAATTCACGAAGCGCAAACCAATCAGTTGCTGAACATGCTGGAGTCCGACGCCATTAAATGCGCGATCATGACCTCTAACAAAGATACCAGCAAATACGTTGAGCTACCGCTGTTCGATGAACCACTCGTACTGGGCGTAAGCCAACAGCATCCGTGGGCGCGAATGGGTGAAATCGATATGGGGCATCTGAAAAACAGTAAGATCCTGATGATTGATGACGGCAACTGCCTGCACAGCCAGGTGCTGCGTTATTGCTATCAGTTCGAGCTGGAACCCGATCCGCGTTTTGTCGCCATGCACCTTGAAACGCTGCGCCGTGGCGTGGCGTTTAACCGTGGCGTTTCATTCTTCCCGCTGCTTTCTACCCAGCAACAGGGGGGCAATGAAAACATTCGCTATTTGCGCTGTGTGAGTCCGGAGCCAAAACGCAAAGTGGTGCTGATTTTCCACCGCAGCGACCCGATGCGTAAGAAATATGAGATCCTGCGCAACGCCATTGCCCGCTATATGGAACGATACATTATCGATAACAACGTACTGGCGTGATCCATCAGCGCTGCTCATCAGTACAGGCAGCAGACTCTTTCTCATCTTTACGACAATCATGCGCCGGTATGGTTGTCGTTTTTTGCATTAAGCCGCGCATGATATCGTCCGGCAACACCGTTCCGCGATGGTACATCTCTTCAATCAACAACCAGACCGTCACCAGCGAAATCGTATAATCGGCAATCGCCGTTGGCGCACGTAAAGCGGCCATAAACGGGAAACGTGCGCACAGCTGGGCACGGTCATCTTCAGTGACTTCATCATGGTAATAAGGTAAGGAAAGCAGACGGTAAGCCTCAGCTTCATCCACAGAAGACGCCCAGCACAAGCGAACGGCGATGGTTTTCACAAACGGTGGAACCAGCACATTGCGCTCCGATAGCGGATCCAAATGCAAAGGAAGACGACTATGGTGCGACTCTGCTTTCATTTTTTCCTCAATACCTGGCGACCAGGGGGGCTGTTCCGTATTCGGAGCTATATCCATATCCATCGACCGCGTAGAAATTTTCTTTAGGGTTAATGTTTAAAATAGAGAATAAAATGAAATTGATCCATACGGAATGTCTTAAAATCATAAAAAAGTTCATATAAAGCAAAAGGTTAATTCATGTGCAGTTATTGATGCTATCGATCCTAATCTGTTATTTTCATTTATCCCATATATTAAAACCGGGAAACGTCTTACTGTTGTTGAATAATTTTGTCAGTAACCCGCCAGTAACGTGAAAATATATCACTGATGACACGGGACATTCGGTCAGCGTCTGCATACCTTTACTGACCGCACACCACCCATTCGATATGCATTAATTTATACAGCAATCCTCTTTTATATTGTCATACAAATTGGAATGATAACGACCCTCTTCCGGTACGACAAGGCTCCCGCACATGGCGTGATGCGTGAAACACAATTCCCCCTGTCAGTGGACGTCTGAGGATGAAGCCCCACGCATGCTGCGCGGACAGCTTCCTGCGTGATCAACACCGCAACTTTCAGCTTTAACCGCCGCCCTTCCGGTGAAGCCGGTTGTTTTTGGCACAAATACCGCTTTTTATCTTGTTTGTTCGTATGATCGACATGGGCTGGCCCATGCTCTGATAAAGCACAAAATCCGGCTTAACGCGCACAACAGGAAAAGTGAACCATGCACCCGTTTCAGCAAATTTTGAATTCGACGCTCGCTCGCACGGAAGGCCAGCCTCAGCCGGCAACGCCGCATAACCCGCTGGATCTAGAGTTGCGCACCCTGCCGGTCAGCGCCACACCGGAGGATTTTCTTGCCCTTGCCAAAGCGCGCAGAACCATTTACCTGCTGGGTAAAGCGCTACCGCTCGATGAAGAGAAGGTGGAGGCGATAATCAAAGAAGCGATTCGTCAGGCGCCGTCGGCATTTAACTCACAAAGTTCGCGGGCATTGATTTTGATGGGTAAAGAACACGATCGTTTTTGGGCGCTGGTACGAGGGCAGTTGCGCAATGTGATCCCGGCGGAGAGTTTCCATGCCACCTCCGATAAGCTCGACGGGTTTGCTGCTGCCGCCGGATCGGTACTGTTTTTTGAAGATCAGGAGACGATCTCGCATTTACAGAAGCAGTACATTGCTTATGCCGATAACTTTCCCGTCTGGTCGGAACAAAGCAGTGGAATGGCCCAGTATGCGGTGTGGCTGGCGCTGGCGGAAAAAAACATTGGCGCTAACCTGCAACATTATAACCCGCTGATTGACGAGGAAGTTCGCCAGACATGGGCGATCCCGGAGAGCTGGAAACTGCGCGCAGAGATGAATTTTGGCAATATCGTCGCCGCCGCCGATGAGAAAACCTTTATCGACGACGACAAACGCTTTATTGTCGCCCGCTAATTGCACGTTCCGAAACGTCAGCGCCACCTGGCAACTGTGCCAGATGGCGGCTTCACCTTCTCAGGCCAGCAGCGAACATTTTACTCGTCGAAGTACCAGTATCCCTGGTTTACCAGCGCAGTCAGCTCGGCGGCAAATGCCGGGTTATCCAGAGCGTCACCCAGTTCCTGCTGACCGATAATGGTATAGCGACACAGCGCATCAGCGGCGCGCGCATCGGCGGTCTCCAGACACTCGCTGTTAATAAAAAAGCTGTCGCCGATGTGCAGCACGCGCAGCCCACTCAGGCGGGTAAGCACCTGCCCCTCTTTCAACGCAGCCACAATCTCTTCCACAGGATAGTCATCCGGCTCCGGAGCAATATCCAGTTCATGCCGCGGCGTGGTGATAAAGCTGCCGAACCACTGTTTGAAATGCTCCGGCTGGCTGATCATCTCGATCATCATCCCGCGCACGCGCTCCAGCTCGTAATCTTCCACTCTGCCCGGATGTTCACGGCAGGTGAGATCGGGATCGCTGTAATGCTCGCCACCAAGATCGTTTTCCAGCGCGTAATCTGCAAAACTGCTGATCAGATCGCGACCGTTCGGCCCACGGAAGCCGATGGAGTAGTTAAACGCGGTCTCATGCGTGAAGCCGTCATGCGGGAATCCCGGCGGGATATAGAGGATATCGCCCGGTTCCAGATCTTCATCAATGATCGGCGGGAAAGGATCGACATGCAGCAATGCCGGATGCGGGCAGAACTGCTTCATCGGCAATTTGTCGCCCACGCGCCAGCGGCGGCTGCCCATCCCCTGAATGATAAACACATCGTATTGATCGATATGCGGGCCCACGCCGCCGCCCGGCACGGAATAGGAAATCATCAGATCGTCAAAACGCCACTCCGGTAACACGCGGAACGGTTTAACCAGTTCGGCGGAGGGTGCATGCCAGTGGTTCACTGCCTGTGCCAGCAATGACCAGTCGGTTTCCCCTAAATGATCAAACTGCTCAAACGGGCCGTTCCATGCCTGCCACTGACCATTGACGTGGCTGACAATGCGGCTGTCCACTTCCGGCTCCATAGCAAGGCCTGCCAGCTCATCGGGCGAAATCGGATCGACAAAGTCCGCGAACGCGCGCTTCAGGACAACGGGTTTCTTTTGCCAGTATTTCTCAAGAAATTCCGGCCAGTTAAGGTTTAGTTGGTAAGCCATAGGTCCACACCAGTGAGAAGGGAAACGCGGGAGATTATAAAGAGAGTCACCCCCTGCCCGCCTTGTCATTGGTCAAGAGCGTGCACGCTGACAGTCAGAGCGTCCGGCCGTTTCGTCTACCGGGCGCGTAAACCACTGTGCTATCAGTTAAGTTTGAGCGTGGCCTGCGGCCCCTGCTCTACCGCCGCGCCGTACTGTGTTTTAATCTGCACGTCTTGGCCCTGCCCGTTCACGTAGCGCGCCTGAATACCATATTTCGCTGCAATATCAATGTTTTTTAACGATACATTCTGCACGACCGACTCCGGCAATCCGCTAAAAATCATGGCATGGTTGGCATTGGTTGCGGTGAGCCCGGAGATATTCACCCCGGAAATTTTCGGCGTCGAGGGCGTAACGGCTGCGTTTTCAATCGCCGAAATCAAGGTGTTGCCCTGCGCACCCGACTGGCCACTATAGCTGTTGGTTATCAGAATCGGCGTCGCCACGTTGGTCATTGTCAAATGGTCGGCCACCAGCGGACCTATCGTGTTCCCGCGATCGCGGGCCGATTTGATGCGAATACCGTTTTCCGTATTGAGGAACGTGACATGGCTGACTGTCACCCGCCCGATGCCGTTGGCGGTTTCGCTGCCAACAGAGATGCCGTGTCCATCGCGCATGATGGAGTCGCGAATGGCGATATCCTGCGATGGCGCTGCCGTACCGGGCACCAGACCGGACTTGATGGCAATGTTGTCATCACCGGTGTGAATGTCCATTTTCGACACGGTAACATTGCGTGAAGAGACAATATCCAGACCGTCTGTATTCGGTGAAGTGGTTGGGTTGCTGATGCTGACCTGGTGAACAGCAATCTTGTCGCTATTGCGGATAACGATATTCCACATCGGGGAGTTAGTCAGGTGAAGCTGTTCGATCTTCCCGTTGGTGACCTGGTTAAACTCTACAAACCACGGGCGCGGAGCACCATTTGCCAACGGAACGCCAGGAAAGCGGTCGGTAAAAGCTTTGGTATTGCCGCTGCGTACCTGCGCACGAATCTGCAACGCCTCGGGCCACCAGCTCTTTTCGCCATCGCCATCAAGCGTTCCGCTGCCGATGATGGCGACATTCTGCGCCTGGCTGGCAAAAATAAAGGCTTCGTTGACGCGGGCCGGCTGACCAATAAATGCGGCTACAAACTTCCCTTCCGCATTACTGGCCTTTAATGTCGCACCCTTGCCAACCTCCAGGGTGATATTGCTTTGTAGCTGTATGGGGCCGCTTAACCAGACGCCAGGCGATAACACCACCGTGCCGCCGCCGCGCTGGCTGCACTGTTGGATCGCTTGCTGGATAGCGTGTGTATTAAGGGTTTTGGCATCTGCTTTGCCGCCAAAGTCTTCGGGTATGCAGTGGGAAGGCGCAGCCTGCGCCGTAAACGATGAAAATGCGCCACAGCACATCAGCGCCAGCAGTGATTTATTCATACGTCCTCTGTTCCTGCGTAAATTGTCAAAAGCCACCTATGTGAAATTGACTTTAGGGCAGAAAATGCACGAGAACTATTGTGCAAAAGCACTTATTTACCGCTGGTTTATTAAAAAGTGACGTTGAGATACCCCGGCAGTCAGCGCAGCCGGGGGGAGCGGCGGGCGCGATCAGGCTTGCGTCTGAAACATCAGCGTATCGGACGTAAACGAGCCATCTTCGCGGATCCGGAAATGCTGTTTTACCTCTTCGGAGGTGTGGTTTTGCAGATAACGGATGGCGGCACGCAATACCTCCGGTGTTTTCATGCGCTCTACCCATGAGTTGTACTCCAGCGCCAGTCTGTCCGTCGCCATTTTTTGCACCGTCATGCCGCTTTGCTGAGTCATATGCAGCCACTCAGCCGGCGAGTAGTTACGCACATGCGAAGGATCGCGCAGCACTTCGATGGTTTGCAGCCAGATGTCCAGCACCGGCTGACCGGGTGAGGCAATATCCATCAAGATAAATTTCCCACCCGGCTTGAGCACGCGTTTCACCTCGCGCAGAGCCTGCGCCACATCATGCCAGTGGTGGGCGGAGTAGCGGCTGATCACCACGTCAAAGCTGCTATCGGCAAAGGGCAATTTTTCTGCTGCCCCCTGGGAGGTGGTGATATTTGCAAGATGACGTTCGTGAGCGGCCTGGCGCACTACATCGAGCATCTTTTCCGACAAGTCATAGGCGGTGACCGCCCGGGCAATGCCTGCGGCAACAAAGCTCGCGTGGCCCGCACCACAACCCAAATCCAGTATGGCTGCACTGGTATCGTCTGCCAGCCACTGTGCCAGTCTGACTAAATCCGCCCCCTGGGCATGAACCTGACTCTGCAAATAGGCCTGCGCCTGATCGCCAAATTGCTGTTCCGTTAACTGATGATGATTAACCGCCATTCTTCTTTCCTTCTGTTAGCACGACAAAGCCTCTTTTTGGCGACTATAAGACGCTCTTTATAGTGGTACAATATGAGCACTTATACTGGTATTAATGAGTACCCCCCAATGGAAAATACCCTCTTTGCCGGCCCTAAAGCCCTGGGCGCTTTTTTGCGCTCGCAGCGGGAAAACACCGCGCCTGCGGATATTGGCTTGCCTGCTCTTGGGCGACGTCGCACCCGTGGATTACGCCGGGAGGAAGTGGCGCAGCTCAGCGGTATCAGTACCACCTGGTACACCTGGATTGAACAGGGGCGTGACATCGTGGTGTCGCCGCAAACCCTGTCGAATATCGCCAACGTGCTGAAGATGAAACCCACCGAGCGCAGCTACTTGTTTCATCTGGCCATGCAAAACGATCCGCAGGAAGAACAGGTCGTCACGGTAGAAAAAGAGGTGTTGGCAACCGTCACTCAGATGACCTGTCCCTGTTATCTGCTGGATTTAACCTGGAATATGCTGGCATGGAATGCGCCTGCCGAAGCGCTGTTCAGCGGTTGGCTGGACGAAGATCCACAGCCGAATATGATGAGTTTTATGTTCCGCCACCCACTGTCCCGCCAGCTGGTTGCTGACTGGGAGAGCCGCGCAAGCCGCATCGTGGCGGAACTGCGTGCAGACGCGATGCACTATCCGCACGATCGGGAGCTCAATAACTTTGTGCAGGGTCTCAGTCATGACAGTGAGTTATTCCGCGACTTCTGGTCGCGCCAGCAGGTGGTAGTGCGCGAAGGGGGCGAGCGCGTGTTTCATCATCCGCAGCAGGGAGAAGTGCACTATCGCCAGATGACCTGGCAATTGACCAGCAATCGCTCGATAAAAATGATTATGTTAATGGCAGGATCAGTCGTGCAGAAATAAAAAAATCAGGCCAGTAAACTGGCCTGATTTTTATTATTTGCGAAAATCCAGTGGTGCCTGAGAGGACTGAACCCACGCGGTGAAATTATTAAATGCAATCATTGTAGATTTGCAAAAAATACATTTCGCGCCAGCCGGGTTCTTTTCAGTTACATCAAAACTGGAAATCCGGTATTGCGACCCGCTACAGCACGGGCAGCGAAAATGAATACGGTTCGTAATTTCTAAATCCTTAGCGAACCACAACGACATTTGCAGCCGCCGGGCCTTTCGCACCATTTTCAATGGCGAATTCAACTTCTTGATTTTCTTCAAGAGTACGGTAGTTATCGCTCTGGATCGCAGAGAAGTGTACGAATACATCTTTGCTGCCATCTTTCGGCGTGATAAAACCGAAGCCTTTCTCAGCGTTGAACCATTTTACGATACCAGTCATTTTAGCAGACATTCTTGTTACCTTCTGTTTTTTTAGCCTTTTCGGCAGTAATGGTCTGAAGCATTATTTTATTCAGAGTGTAAAGCGAAGACCCAAAAAGAAGTAGCAAGGAGGTACTTAGAGATGAGAAAGACTTTAGTGAACTGCTGGAGATAATGGTTATCAAACCGACGGTGCATTAACGCATGGCTGAAGAAGGGATGCAAGCATTAATTAAAAAATATTTTATTGTCGCCTGCCGCATTGATGGTGCCATCGTGTGAAAAGAAAACGCACCGGCTCATGCCGGTGCAGATGATTACGCGCGGATATCGTCATATTCGCGTGTATTATCAAACTCATGTTTGGCGAAAGGACACAGCGGAATAATTTTGCGGTGCTCTGCACGCATTTTTTCTACCACTTTCGCCACCAACTGTTTACCGACACCTTGCCCTTTCAGGCTTTCATCAACATCGGTATGTTCGATAATGCTTAGGTGCTCGCCGGTGGGAACAAAAACGATTTCCGCTACCTGATTGCCTGCGGCGTCGTTCACGTAAAACTTGTTATGACCTTCCAGAATGTCCATGCGTTGTCTCACTCAGTTATGGCGGTACTTCAAGGCACCGCTCGGGCAGGTATCAATGACGTTCACTACCGTTGCGACATCCACTTCATCGGGGATGATCCACGGCTTGCGCTTCAGGTTGAACAGCTTTGAACTGCCACGTACGCAATTACCGGCGTGCTGGCAAATGTGGGTATTGAAGTACACATCAATCTTCTCGCCGGTGTATACGCGGTAACCCGCATCCAGTAGTTCCTTATCCATGACATTGCCTCAATTATTATGTGTGTTGCACAAGTAAGCATAGCCCGGTCATCAGACTACAAGGTTGTACAGCCTTTCAGCAATATCGGCGAATCTGAAAGCCTTCCGCCTCGGTGGGTTCCACAAAGTAGCGCGTGATCTGTTCGAACTGCTCGTCAGTGGCGGCAAAATCATGCTCACCTGTGGCATTGCGTGCGCGCAGTCGCGCTTTGCAAACGTCATCGCTGACTTGCAAGTAGTGCAACAAATGGTGGGCACCAGACTGATCAATAATCTCTTTAAGCCACTGTCGACTGGTCAGCGTATTGGCCGGAAAATCCAGCACCACATTGACGCCCGCCTGGAGTAAAGCAACGACATGCGGCCTGATGGCCAGTTTTAGCTTTGCAGAATAATGGACATAATCCTGAACACTGTGCAAAACATCGCGAAAAAGAAGCGATAACCAACGATCTTCGCTCAACATCACGGTACCAGGCGCTGTCATCAGTTCAGCGGCAAGGGTTGATTTGCCAGAGGCAATCTTGCCGCACAGGATATGCAACATCGGGCGAGCAACGGAAACGGGAGCTGTCATACTGAGTCACCTCACAGGTTGTCACCAGTAAGGCTCCCGCCGTACTGGCGGGAAACAGAGATGAACGCTATCCCACCACACGATTTGCGGTGCGAATAATGCTCATTGCAAACATCAATACGGAATATCTTTTGTTCATGATTTCAACGTAACAGCAATGTCGCCGGGTTGCCAGTATTGCGTTATCTCGGCGGCGTTTAGCCCGGCCCGTCGCTGCCGGCAGCCAGCAGGGGCACAATCACATCACTAAATGGCGTGGGGATACCGTGTTTTTTGCCGTACCGCTGTACCACGCCATTACGGATGTCCCATTCCAGAGGGCGCCCCGCCTGGCGGTCTGCAAGAATCGAGGTGCCCAGGTCGGCAGGCGCACGCTGAAAACCGGCCACAATCTCCTGCGGCACAGCATCCCCTAACGTAGCCCCTTCCGCACGGGCAACCGCGAGGCACTCCTGCAAATAGTCCATCGCCAGTGTGGTGATGTCGTTGCGCGAGAACATGCCGGCGCGACGCCCTGATAAAACCATTAGCCCGGCAGCTGCATTCTGCAACAGCTTGCGCCACGCAACAGAGATGAAATCGGGAGAAAGATCAACAGCGCAGCGAGTACCCTGCAATACGGTCTGCACACGTTTCGCGGCTGGCGTATCCGGCAGGGTAAGCCGGGGGGCTGCACGCAACCAGACGGAGGCGTCCGGCTCACGCTGCGCGGGAAACCACACGACAGATGGCAGCACTTCGGCCCCCGCCACGTACGGCGTAATTTGCGCTTTTTGCTCCACGCCGTTTTGCAGTGCGCACACCACGGTATTTTCATTGCACAGCACCTTCAGCCACGCCGCACTTGCCGCCAGTTGCGTGGTTTTGGTCGCCACAAAAACCAGATCAAACGGCTGGTGAATGTCGCCCGGTTCAGTCAGCACCGGACCGGGTACCACAATATGTTCGTTATCGACACGCAAGATCAGCTGCGGGTGCGCCGTACGCCCGCACACCGTGGGCGTACGCCCGACTTCATGCAACGCCGCCACAATCGTGGTTCCGATTGCGCCAGGACCAATAAGGGCGACGCTGGGGTTATCTGACACCATCTCACTCTCCTGATTATCACGTGCCGCCCCGATAGCGGCAGTCATCACACACACTATGATACGCACTGAAGTCGATCACAAATGTGTCAATAAAAGAAACAGTGCTGTTTTGTGCGAATCGTTCGGTAAGAGCAGAGAAGAGGCGTTTTCATCCGGCAATGGGGATAATAAGACAAACGGGATACGTAAGATGCTTCGTAGTGGGAGTGACATCCGCGAGCCTGGGTAATCACAGGCTCGCGTTAATGACTCGATGGGGATTACCTGCCGGTATTAAAGAAAGCGACGGTCTCCGTCAGACGCCGGGTTTGCTCTTCCAGCGCACTTGCCGCTGATACCGCCTGCTGCACCAGCGCGGTGTTTTGCTGCGTCACCGCATCAATTTGAACAATCGCTTCGTTAACATGGCTGATCCCTTTGCTCTGTTCGTCGGTGGCAACGGAGATTTCCGACATGATATCTGACACACGTTTCACCGCGACAATCATCTCATCGATGTTGTTACCGGCAAGTTTGATCTGCGATGAACCGTTATTGACCCGCTCAACGGACTCTTCCACCAGGCCTTTTATCTCCTGCGCCGCCTGAGAGCTGCGTAATGACAGACTGCGCACTTCACCGGCGACAACGGCGAACCCTCGTCCCTGTTCACCGGCTCTTGCCGCTTCAACCGCCGCATTCAGCGCCAGGATATTGGTCTGGAACGCGATACCGTTAACCACTTCAATAATGCTGGCAATTTTCCCGGCGCTTTCAGAAATGCCATTCATGGTGTCATTCATGCCTTGCATCACCACGCCGCCGCGCGAAGCAATATCCACTGCTTCACTCGCCAGTTTGCGCGCCTGCCCGGCGTTTTCCGCATTTTGTTTTACGGCTGCGGTGATCTCTTCCATGCTGGAGGAAGTTCTTTCCAGCGACATGGCTTGCTGTTCAGAATGCGAAGCAATCTCCTGGTTTCCGGCGACAATGTCATGGGTGCTGGTGTTGATGATCTCCGCGCCATCACGGATATCTTCAATTACCGCAGTCAGTTGCTCTCGCATCACCCCCATTTCGTGGATCAGGCTTGAACTGTCGCCCGCTTTTTTATTTACCGGATGAGAGAGATCCCCGGCGGCAATTCGCGCTGCCACATCTGCGGCATAACGTGGCTCGCCCCCCAGAGTCCGTAGTGTACCCCGGTTAATCAGGTAGACGAGGATCGAGAGCAGAATGCTGATCGCCGCAAACTCAATGAGATTCTGGTAGAGCGACACCAGAAAGGCTTCATCAATATCATCAACATACAGCCCGGTGGTAATGATCCAGCCCCAGGGTGCCCACGGAATGTTGTAAGCAATTTTCGGTTGCGCTTTCGTCTCACCCGGGCGGGGGAAAACGTAAGCGGTATAACCGGCATGATTACCCTGCGTTACTGACACCATATCCCGGAAAATATAAACCCCGTTGGCATCGGCAATATCCGGCCCTTTGCCAATCAGTTTGGCATTGATCGGGTGCATAATGACCTGCGCCTGATTATTCACGATCGTGAAATAACCGGTTTCACCATAGCGCAGATCCTTAATTAATTGAGTGGCGCGCTGTTGTGCTTCCGCTTGTGAAATCAATCCCTTATCAGCCATGTCAGCCTGCGTTTTCACGATGCTGAGGGCCAGTTGCGAAACATGCAGTAACTCGTTTTTCCGCAGTGTCAGTTGGTCGTCTTTGACCGTCAGGGAACCGTAGAGCAGTGTTCCAGCCAGGCACAATAGCGCTACGATGAGAGGGAGCCAAAGTTTTTGCGCAAGAGATAGTTTCATGGCAGGAGTACCTATTGTTGTTTTATATGGCGGGTACAGCATCGGCCGTAGGGTTTCAGACCGCGCCTTATCTCTTTATCGGAAAGAGATAACAGCGGGTTAATCGATAGAAGTGATATATATATTCTTCTTAACCGCTTTTGGGTTATTAAAAATTTAACCAATTAATAACTAACGCGTTATTTTTCGTCAGATTAATTAACCTTTTGAATATCTTTGTATAAAGTCGAGCGTGATCACAATAATGCGCAGGAAGGCGCGAGAAGCGGAAGACGACGAATTCCTGTGAGGAAGTTATACAGGGAAACACCATGCATGATGCAGGATCATCGAGGAATCTGGGGGCGGTTGCCCCCGTCATCGTTATTTCAGGCGTTTACCTGCACCATCAACAACCTGCTCGCCATCTTCTTTTACAAAAGCGCCTTTTTGCGCATCCGGAAGAATATCCAGCACAACCTCAGACGGGCGGCACAGGCGTGTTCCGCGTGGAGTCACGACAATCGGACGGTTAATCAGGATGGGATGTTGCAACATAAAATCGATTAACTGATCGTCCGTGAATTTATCTTCCGCAAGATTCAGCTCTTCGTAGGGCTCAACGTTTTTACGCAGCAGAGCCCGTACTGAAATCCTCATATCTTCGATAAGTTTAACCAGCTCATCGCGCGACGGCGGAGTCTCCAGATAATGAATAATTGTCGGTTCAGTGCCGCTGTTGCGGATCATCTCCAGTGTATTACGCGACGTACCGCAGGCCGGGTTGTGGTAAATGGTGATGTTGCTCATATCAGTATCTCATTACAAAGTGAAAGAGAGACGTAGCGCCAGCGCGGCCAGCGTTACAAACAGCACAGGCAACGTCATGATAATCCCGGTACGGAAATAGTAGCCCCAGGTGATCGTCATCGTCTTCTGTGAAAGTACGTGCAGCCAGAGCAGCGTTGCCAGGCTACCAATCGGTGTAATCTTTGGCCCCAGGTCACAGCCAATGACGTTGGCATAAATCATTGCCTCTTTGACCACACCAGATGCCGAGCTGCCATCAATAGACAATGCGCCTACCAACACGGTGGGCATATTGTTCATGATGGAGGAGAGGAATGCGGTCAGGAACCCTGTTCCCAGCGTCGCTGCCCAGAGGCCTTTTTCCGCCAATATGTTCAGCACACCGGAGAGATATTCCGTTAGCCCGGCGTTGCGCAAGCCATAAACCACCAGATACATTCCGAGCGAGAAAATCACAATCTGCCAGGGCGCACCTCTTAATACCTTGCCGGTGTTAATGGCATGACCACGCTTTGCAACGGCAAACAAAATCACGGCCCCCACTGCCGCAATCGCGCTCACCGGAATACCGAGCGGTTCCAGCACAAAAAAGCCAATCAGCAGAAGGAGTAAGACTATCCAGCCGGTTTTGAACGTAGCCAGATCTTTAATGGCTTTTGTTGGTGTCTTAAGGAGAGTCAGATCGTAAGTCGGCGGGATATCTTTGCGAAAGAAGAGATGCAACATTACCAGCGTGGCAACAATGGCGGCGATATCAACTGGCACCATCACCGACGCATATTCAGTGAACCCCAGGTCAAAGAAGTCTGCTGAAACGATATTCACCAGGTTCGACACAATCAGCGGCAGGCTGGCCGTATCGGCAATAAACCCGGCGGCCATCACGAAGGCCAGCGTTGTGCCTTTGCTGAACCCTAATGCCAGCAGCATAGCAATCACGATCGGTGTAAGGATTAACGCTGCGCCATCGTTAGCAAACAATGCCGCTACCGCTGCGCCGAGCAGGACGATGTACGTGAACAACAGGCGCCCCCGCCCCTTCCCCCAACGGGAAACGTGCAGTGCGGCCCATTCAAAAAATCCCGATTCATCAAGCAGTAGGCTGATAATAATGACCGCAATAAACGTGGCGGTCGCATTCCAGACGATATTCCACACCACGGGAATATCCCCCACATGTACCACACCGGAAACCAGCGCCAGTATCGCACCCAGCGTCGCGCTCCAGCCAATCCCTAACCCCTTCGGCTGCCAGATAACCAGAACAATGGTCAGGACAAAAATAGCGCCTGCCAGTAACATACATCCTCCTGAAAGGGCGACGCTGCCGCCCTGTATATCCCCAAAATTAACCCACTAATTCCCTGAGTTTTTCGATGCCCGCAGGCTCACACGCCCGTACCGGAACAAGCGCTATACGTTTAGCGTGCTGCCGCCTGACGGCTTCAATCTGAGGGAGCTCCTGCCGGGCGCGCTGGCAAAGCAGGGGTGAGTGAGTCTCTGCAATGGAAAGGCTGTTGTTGATAATCCATCCCCAGGGATGAATCCCCGCCCTTTCAAGATCGGCCTGCAAATTTGCCGCCTCCAACACAGGGGTCGTTTCAGGAAGCGTGACCAGTAGCACTTTGGTGCGATCAGGGTCCTGAAGCTGCATCATCGGCGTGGTGAAATGGCCTTTATCGCCCATTTTTCTCGCAATCTCACGGTGATACGCACCGGTAGCATCAAGCAGTAATAGCGTATGCCCGGTAGGTGCCGTATCCATCACTACAAACCGCTTACCCGCCTCCCGGATCACCCTGGAAAATGCCTGGAACACGGCAATTTCTTCAGTACAAGGAGAGCGTAAATCCTCTTCCAGCAGCCGTTTCCCCGCGTCATCCAGATCCTTACCCTTCGTCTCAAGGACATGCTGGCGATAGCGTTCGGTTTCGTCGTGCGGGTTGATCCTGCTGACCTGCAGGTTACTCAGGCTACCGTTGAGTGTTGCGCTGAGATGCGCAGCAGGATCGGAGGTGGTGAGATGCACATCAAATCCCCTGTCCGCTAAACTGACGGCGATAGCCGCCGCCATCGTCGTTTTCCCCACGCCGCCTTTTCCCATCAGCATAATCAGACCGTGTGTAGTGCGCGCGATTTCATCCACCAGGCCGGAAAGCGACTCGTACTCAGGTTTGGGGAGAATGTGCGTTTCCGTAAACGATGCTGACTCAAAACGGGGTTCGAATAGCCGCTTCAACGCGGACACACCCACCATGTTCACCGGCTGAAGAAATAAGGTGTCTGTCGGCAGCGCAGATAAACCCGCCGGAAGGTTAGCCAGTGCCGCCTGCTCCCGTTGCCATATCGCAGCCGCTAAGGCGTCACTTTCTGTTTCGGTTTCAGGCAGCACACCGTTAATAACCAGGTATTGATTTTTAAGGCCAAGCGTTGCCAGCTCGTCATGTGTGCGGGCCACTTCCTGCAGCGTTGATTTTTGCAGTCGTGCAACCAGCACAAGGCGGGTACGTTCGGGATCAGATAACGCCTCAACCGCATGTGCATATTGCTCACGTTGCTTTTCCAGCCCGGCCATCGGGCCGAGGCAGGAAGCCCCCTCCGGGTTACTGTCAATGAAGCTGCTCCAGGCTCCGGGAAGCTGGAGAAGACGGATGGTGTGACCTGTCGGCGCAGTATCAAAAATAATGTGATCAAAACGGGTCAGCAGAGAAGCGTCTGTCAATAAACCCGTGAACTCATCAAATGCCGCAATCTCTGTCGTGCATGCTCCCGACAGTTGCTCGCTGATACTGTTAACAACGTCATCAGGCAGAAGACCCTTGATAGGATCCACGATTCTGGCCCGGTATTGCTGAGCCGCATCCTGTGGATCGATCTCCAGCGCGGAAAGTCCGGGAACGGCTGCCACAGGGTGAATAGTGTTACCGATAGTCTGATCGAACACCTGACCAACATTGGAGGCAGGGTCGGTGCTGACCAGCAGAACCCGTTTGCCCTGCCCTGCCAGGCGGATGGCCGTTGCGCAGGAAATGGACGTTTTCCCCACGCCTCCCTTCCCGGTGAAAAACAGGTAAGGCGGGATACGCTGTAAAAATTTCATATGTCCTCCTGACATATTCAGCAGCAGGAAGAATCACCACCGCAGCAACGTGCGGGAGCCAACCCCACTTTCTCCAGTGGAATACCAAACCAGCGTGCCAGTTCAGCCCGTTTGGGGTATCGCCCTGCCATGACGGTTTCACCGTCAAGCAACAGCAACGGCAGACCTTCCGCTCCCGATGCTTCAAGGAATGCTTTTGCTTTCTCGTTCTGAACGAAGCTCATGGGCTGTTGCGCCAGGTTGTAACGTTCAACCTGTACACCACGCCCTTTTAGCCATTGCACATCCGCAGAGAAATCGACCAGAACCTGATCGACATCTGAACCGCATACGCCAGTACTGCAACACATCGCCGGATCAAACACCGTTAACGTTTTCATCGCCACTACCTCACATTCATAAAAACATATATGTTCAGGCAAATTTTAGATGCAAACAGCCTTGCCGCTACCCGAGCAGTTTGCCGATGCCAGCTTACGGGCGATGGCCTGTACGTCGTCCTGTTGGCTTAACCAGGCCTGCTCAATAACCTGAGCCGCCCACGAAGGAATATGCGGAGATAAGCGGTAATGCACCCATTTTCCCTGCTTGCGATCCAGCAACAACCCGCTTTCCCGGAGCATAGCCAGATGGCGGGATATCTTGGGCTGCGATTGATCCAGTGCGGTGCAAAGATCGCACACGCACAACTCACCCATCTCCCTGAGCAGTAGAACGATCCCCAGACGGGTTTCATCAGAGAGATATTTGAAAAGTTGCAGAGAAGTAAGTGACATTATGCCTCCTGATCATAGGGAGACAGAATACGCTGCAAATGAATAAAAGCAATCAACACATTTGAAAAATCATATATGTGTACAGCAATAAATGTTGAATCGCCACGGATAATCCAGGCACTTTTGGACCGTAAGTGAACGGCCCCCACACAGCTAAAGTGCTCCGGTGTGATGTGAGGTCGCACGCTATCCTTCGGCTTGCCCTTGAAGTGACCCGCCTCTTTGGTGATAGCAATCCCTTCGTTCTGATGATGCGGTATCAATAACCCTGGGTAACCCGATTATTGCTACAGCAATATCAGGTATCTATTTAATCCCCCCAGCGATATAACCAGCATGCTCTCTTTTCCCACCATCAATCATACAGCCAACGACCCGCTCTGGCGGATTCAATAATCATCTCAACGGTAAGCGGCTTGATTTTTATTTTTGGTTTCTTCTGCCAGAACGGATACACATATTCAATATAGTTACGGGTATCCATATTGCTGTAATCAATATTGAAATGCGTGAACACATCCAAAAGCATGTCTTCTGCGTCTTCTGGTACAAGCCGGAAATCATCGTTCAGGGACCACTCTTTGGTAATTTGCTTAAATCCAGGCCTGAACCAGTGTTCTCTAATAGAGTAGCGTTCCATTAGATAATCAATGACTTTCTTTTCGTCGTCGCGCTCGTCCATCAGATATACGCCCATTGAATGCGGTCTTGAGGTTTGGCAATAAGTTGTATTGTTTTCGAGTTTTGCTCATTACCTGTTGGATGGCCATTATAGCCATCGCGTACCCAAGGTAATAAATATATCTTCCCCAAAAGAGAGCGACCTCCTTTGTGAGAACCATTTTAAGGGAAGAATTCATGAGAGCGCCCCCAACCTGGCAATGCAGAACCGGAGCGGGTACGGGCAATAACAACCTGATGCCCGGACAGTGGTATTGTGGCGTGAGCACGTCACTAAGTTTGGTCGTCTTTTTTACAAGTGAAATGAATCCCGACTTTCGGCGAGCTTAGCCGTCTGTCGTAACATCGCCGCACTCATAATTAATCAGGTGTCACCGTGAAACGAAGCTCATATCCCCTACCTGTCGGCCAAACTTTTTTCTCTGAGGACACCTTCCACCCATCGACGGCATATTCACCGTATTTCCCGTCAGTTAGCGAACCCACAATCCTGGCAACTTTTCCAGGTGAAGTGGGAAACATCTTTTTCATTATCTCAAATGACCCGTTTATAAAATAGCTTCTGGCAATTTTGACTGCATCCGGGTCCTGGTTGTTCATATTAAGCATGAGCATCAATTTCTTCGTTTTGGTTTCATCACCGGACACATAGTAAGCGATATTGTTGTTCAACGTGTCGCCACTGTTCGGTGTTTCTATTTCAAAATAGGGTGTGCCACACGTATAATCTTCGCTACCTTCTGAGTAAGGTTTATAGGTTGACGGCGTTTTAATGAAAGGCATTTTTGAAAGAAAGTGGCAAGCATCAGAAGGAACAGGAGCAGGAGTGTTCGCAGCAAAACTTGAACTGGCGATAACGGATAATAATAAAAAAATACTCTTTTTGATCATGGGGAAAGTCCCTATTGTGCGAACCCATTGAGGTTTATCTTATTGCCCATGCGCTCTGTCATACATAAAAGATTACAAACTCTTCAGCAGTAATGATGGGCGTAAGTAAATAGCTTATCGACAAGTTCAGTAAATACTTTAATAAACTTCAAGATGCATTAATGGCTTGGCGTCCATTTTTTCGCAAATGCGAGAGGAACCACTTTCCTGGTGGTTAAACATCGCCCTTCAAGACATCAGCAAGCCATTAACCCGATTAGTGATATCACATTAAGCAGGGCAGCACACCCTCTGCCCCTGCCCCCGAACAGCATCCTGAATCACTTCAACGGCAAATAGATATCCGTGAGTAATTCATGTTCCGCTACCTCATGCACAAAGTTATGGTAATGAAAGAAAAGCGGGAAATCGCGAAGTTCCTCTCCACTCTCAGGCAACCAGTCACGGTACAGCGTCTTTGCCAACCCGGTTAACGCCTCATGCGCTCCCTGATGGCGTAATACCGCACATCGACCCGCAGGAATAACACTATTTATCACCCCGAAGCGATTGTCTTCCGCAATCGGTGACGTTATTGTTCCGCAAATATGGAACTCAAATTCATCCGGCGCAGTTAAGGTTGGATCGTGTGGTGCAATACCGTATGTCTGGCTGCTGGCAACAGGTGAATAACCCGTGCTTTTTCGCCATTCAATAAAGCGAGCCGCAGTTTCGTTTATCAGCTCCGGTTTTCCAGAATGCGTCAGCATTGCGACTGATGTCGCGGGGAAATTCATGATTCTGACCTGGCTTTGCATTGTTTGTCTCCTGGCTTTGTAAGGTTCGGATATGCGCTTATGCCAATCCACCCAAGGGGGTTGCTGGCGAAATTGCGTCGGTGACAGACCGAACATTTGCCTGAAAGCACGGCTAAATGATTCAGAATGCTGAAAACCGGCGTCAAACGCGATATCAGTGATTTTCTCTAACGGATTAAAAGCCAGCCGATAAGATGCGCGCTTTAATCGCATCATCTGTATGTAACGACCAGGTGGCATCCCACAATAACTGCAAAACTGACGATGGAAGTGAAATGGCGAGAAGTGAGCCACTTCACTGAGTTTTTCCAGTAACAAGGCGTCATCGAGATGATTGTCAATATAATCAAAGACCTGTTTAAAACGTCTGGCGTAACTATCAGTTTTATTATCACTCATGGCTTCCTCCGTGCGGCTTAATATGCTCGAAGGCGATTCAATTTGCCTGACCGATCTTGCCCAAAACAGTCACAGGAAACAGTATCCAACGGGCTATATCACGAACCTTTAACCAGACGAGCGCAGGAAACGCTACAAATTGAATAAACAAGAATCAGAAGGCGCCCCTGGATGTTCGGGCCATCTATCACGGTGTTCTTAAGAATAGCCGCCTCATGAGAGGGATCTTCGCCACTCCATGCGGTTTTCTTTATCATCACCCCTGAAGAAGCCCCAAAAGCCAGCAACGGAGATAATGCTTCATGCGCTGTCACGTATGGTTTAGAAAAAGATAGTGGAATGAATAGGTTAGGGGAATTCTGGAGCGGGCGAAGGGAATCGAACCCTCGTATAGAGCTTGGGAAGCTCTCGTTCTACCATTGAACTACGCCCGCGGTGAGGTGCGAGGGGCATTATAACCCGTTACGGCGACAGAGCAAGGTGAGTTTGCTGATAACCGCTGGAGTTTTAAGCAGTTAATCTTCACGGCTTAAACACCTCCCCATTTGTGCAACCCGCACATCGACTCCGCTGAGCCCGGCATTACGAAGACATCCTCTCTGCGCTACGCCTTTCCCGTAAGTCTTTGCGTTTCCCAGGCTAAATTGACAATAATTAGGACAACACCACCTCCCGCTTCGCTTTACGAGGAATAGCATATCCTGCGTAGTCACTACTTATTGGTTGGGGAAAAGGATGAACGTTAAGGCAATCTTTGTAGGCGTAGTTTTGGTGTCGGGTTCCATCAACAACGCACTGGCGGACAGTTGCCGGGAAAACATTTTTGGCGGGCAAGATTGCCGCTACGACAACGGTACAACCTCAAGCAGTCGGGCCAATATCTTCGGCGGACAGGATGTCCAATATAGCGACGGCAGAACGTCAACCAGCCGAGCCAATATTTTCGGCGGTCAGGATGTGAAAAACAGTGACGGCAGCAGTTCAACCAGCCGCGCGAACATTTTTGACGGCCAGGACACGCAATACAGTAATGGCGATAGCTCAACCAGCCGCGCCAATATTTTTGGTGGGCAGGACACCCACTACAGCAACGGTAAATCATCGACCAGCCGGGCAAATATCTTTAATGGCCAGGATACGCAGAATTATTAATTCGCGGCGCAATAACGCGCTAACAGGCCAGTCAGCGCCTGTTAGCGTGCTTTATTAGCATTTCGGTGGGCTACCTTGCGGAGGTAAATAACGCAGCGGATCGATAGCCGTCGCGCGATAACGCAACTGGAAGTGCAGCTTGACTGAATCCGTATCGCTGCTGCCCATGGTGGCAATCTTCTGCCCCGCTTTCACACTCTGCCCGTTATTCACCAGCAATGTGTCGTTATGGGCATAAGCGGTGATGTAATCTTCACTGTGCTTAATCATGATTAAATTGCCGTAACCACGCAGTTGGTTGCCGACATACACCACTTTCCCGGCCCCGGCGGCATAAATCGGTTGCCCGCGCGAACCGGCAATATCGATCCCTTTATTCCCACCTTCTGCGGTGGAATAGGTCATGACCACTTTCCCGGTCGTCGGCCAGCGCCAGCAACGGTCACCTACTGGCGGCCAGGAAGATTGCGGCACAGCAGAAGAGGGGACGACTTTCGCCGTTTTGCCGCTGCCTTTACCCGAGGAAGAGGCCGTTTTCGCACTGCCTTTCACTTTTAACTGCTGCCCGACTTCAATGGTATAGGGCGGTGAAAGGCCGTTCATGCCAGCCAGATCTTTAATACTGGTGCCGGTTATCCGGGAAATACGGTACAGGGTATCGCCCCGCTTCACCGTATAAACGCCGCCGGAATAACTGCCAACAGAAGATTTGTTCCCGGCGCAGCCTGCCATCAGCAATATAATTGCCAGGCACATCACCCTGCGCAACGGGTTTATCATCAGGCGTCCTGCACGCAAAACAGTTCCTCGAATAAAATAAAAGGCGACCTATGATAAGCAGCCACCGATGGGATGCCAACCCTTTCACGCCGGATGACGCGGAATCGGGTATCCCTGGGCAATAATTTCCATAATTTCCGGCAAATAGGGCATGGCTGGCATCTTCACCAGGGCCGGATAAAAGACCTGCGGCGACGGGAAAACCTCCACCACGTGACATTGCGACAGCTTGCTGGCGTCGACTTCTGAAGAAGGCAACAGCGTCGCCGCCGCAAGTCCGGATTCCAGCCACTCAAGAATCACACCTGGCTGGGTAATATGCATAATCACCTTCGGATTGCCGCCCGCTTTACGAAATAAATCGATCAGCATTTCATAGGTTCCGGCATCTTTCGCCCGGTGTAACAGCACCAGTGGAAACGCCGCCAACGCCTGATAATCAAACGGGCTGACGGGGACTTGTGGCAAACACTGCTTACTGATCACCGCCACTAACCGTACGGGATCGAACGAGACATAATCAAAACCTTCGCTGCGATAGGGTCGCTGAATCATCGCCAGATCGATAGTGCCTTCATTCAGCATGGTCTCTAAATGGCTGGAATCGGTGACCGAGATATTAATTTCCGCGTCGGGATGGCGTTTATAAAGCTCCAACAACAATGGCTTAAAATAGGATTGAAAAAGATGTGTTAAGCCAAGTCTTAACTGGAATTTCTCTTTATTGGCAATCGCCACCGTTTCGCGTGCAGTATCTTCCACCTGACGTAATATTTCACAGGCTTTACGATAAAGAAAATAACCGGCTTCGGTAGGTTCAATACGATTTCCCTGACGGGTAAACAACGAAACTTGCAGTTCTTCTTCCAGCTCCTGGATCCGTTTACTGAGCGGAGGCTGTGCCATATTCAGCACTTTCGCCGCCTGGCTTACTGAGCCCTGCTCCACCACGCGACAAAAATAACGCAATCTTTTCAAATCCATACAACATCTCTCCGCCATACCCGAATGCTCAGTATCCCACTTAGTGTGGCAAAGGAAAAGTCCGCGGCTTTAATCAATTCACCAACGTTAAATTAACAATTATATAAAGAGTACTTTTTTGATCTGGTCTGAATCAGGAAAACGGTATTTGTTTAATCGGCAACATAAAAATAAGGTGAGCACAGCAAGTAAATCCCTATCAAAAAATGGAAAAGACCATGTCAACCAGAAAAAATAATAATGCCAGCGGCGTTTCCGATTTACGCTCTGCTCTTGAATTATTAAAAAAATTTCCCGGCGAATATGTCGAAACCGACACCGAAGTTGACCCGCACGCAGAACTCTCCGGCGTTTACCGCTACGTAGGCGCGGGCGGTACTTGCCAGCGTCCGACATGTAAGAACGGCCCGGTGATGGTGTTTAACAGAGTGAAAGGTTTTCAGGACATCAGTGTGGCAATTGGCCTGAATGGTTCACGCAAACGTGTCAGCCATTTCCTTAACTGCGAACCGGAAAAACTCGGCCATCTGCTAAAAGATTCCGTACAGAACCCGATCCCTCCGGTCGTCACCCAAGACCACTCCGTTTGCCAGCAAGTGGTGCACCTTGCCAGCGACGCGAATTTCGATCTGCGCAAGTTGTTGCCAGCACCGACCAACACCGAAGAAGATGCTGGTCCGTACATCACCATGGGTCTGTGTTACGCCTCCGATCCGGAAACCCATGAATCCGATATCACCATTCATCGTCTGTGTGTTCAGAGCCGCGATGAATTGTCGATGTGGCTCACACCGGGCCGCCATATTGACGCATTTCGCATGAAAGCCGAAGCGGCAGGTAAACCGCTGCCGATCTCCATCAGCATTGGCGTCGATCCGGCAATCGAAATTGCCGCCTGCTTTGAACCCCCTACCACACCGCTGGGCTACGACGAGCTGAGCGTTGCCGGTGCGCTGCGCGGTCACGCAGTCGAAATGGTGCAATGTAAAACCATCAACGAACGCGCGATTGCGCATGCGGAGATCGTTATCGAAGGCGAGCTACTGCCTAACGTGCGTCTGCGTGAAGATCAGAACACCGATACCGGTAAAGCGATGCCTGAATTCCCGGGTTATACCGGCGAAGCGAAAGAAGCGCTACCGGTCATCAAAGTGAAAGCAGTAACCCATCGCTACAACCCTATCTGGCGCACGACCGTGGGTCCGGGTGAAGAACATGTCAACATGGCGGGTATCCCGACCGAAGCCAGCATTCTGGATATGGTTGGCCGTGCAATGCCGGGCAAACTGCTTAACGTGTTTGCGCACTCAGCAGGCGGCGGCAAGCTGCTGGCGGTGATGCAATTCAAAAAATTCTCCCCTGCGGATGAAGGCCGTCAGCGTCAAGCCGCGCTGCTGGCATTCTCTGCGTTCCCGGAGCTGAAACACGTGATTCTGGTCGACGAAGACGTGGATATTTTCGACAGCGACGATGTGCTGTGGGCCATGCAGACGCGTTATCAGGGTGATGTGGATACCGTGACGATCCCAGGTGTGCGTTGCCATCCGCTTGATCCGTCGCAGATCCCGGCTTACAGCCCAAGCATTCTGCAGCAGGGGATGTCCTGCAAAACCATTTTTGACTGCACAGTGCCGTTCCATCTGAAAAGCCACTTTGAACGTTCGAAGTTCAAAGAGGTGGATGTGAAACGTTTCCTGCCAGATTTCGAGTAAGGGGAAAGGTGTGACCACACTGCAACGCATCATTGTCGGTATTAGCGGCGCTTCCGGTTTTCAGTATGGCGTGAAAGCACTTGAGCTTCTACGCGCGCAGGATCTTGAAGTCCATTTAGTTATCTCGAAAGGGGCGGAAAAAACCTGCGAGCTGGAGACGGATTACCAGCTTGACGACGTGAGGGCGATGGCGGATGTGGTCCACCCTATCGGCAATCTCGGCGCAGCTATCTCCAGCGGATCGTTTAAGACCATGGGCATGCTTGTCGCGCCCTGTTCCATGCGTTCGCTGGGTTCCATTGCAAACTGCCTGACGGATAACTTGCTAACCCGCGCCGCCGATGTGGTGCTGAAAGAGCGCCGTCGTTTGGTGCTGCTGGCGCGCGAAACGCCATTGAATCTCGGGCACATTCGCAATATGCAGGCCATTACAGAAATGGGCGGGATTATTTTCCCGCCGGTTCCGGCGCTCTATCAGCGCCCGCAAACCACAGATGAGATCATTACCCACAGCGTCAGTCGCGCACTGGATCTGTTTGGTATTGATGTAAAAAACCTCCCGCGCTGGGGTGAGGGACACCTCACCTATAACGCGTAATCTTTCAGGAAACATTATGTTAATCGGTCCTTATGTGAACGGCGCCGCAGTGATTGTCGGCGGTCTGCTGGGTTCAGTGGTTGGCACCCGCATCCCCGATCGGGTCAAAGTGGCATTGCCGCTGACGTTTGGTTTGTGCTCGGTTGGGCTTGGCATCAACCTGGTGATTAAAGTGAAATTTATGCCGGCAGTAGTGCTGGCAATGGTGCTGGGGGCGGTGATTGGCGAAGCCTTCTTCTTTGAAAAACAGATTGGCAGAGCGGCAGGCACTACCCGTGGCTTGATCAACCGGATTTTCCCGCCAGTACAGGGGTTAACCCACGATGAATTTACGGAAAAATTCGTCGCGATTCTGGTGCTGTTTTGCGCCAGCGGAACGGGGATTTTCGGCGCCATGCATGAAGGGATGACCGGCGATCCGTCCATTTTGTATATCAAAACAGTGCTGGATCTGTTCACCGCCGCCATTTTCGCCACCATGCTGGGCTTTTCGGTGATGACCATCGGTCTGCCACTGATTGCCGTACAGGTCGCGCTGGCAACGCTGGCGGTTTACATCGTGCATATAATAACGCCAGATATGATGGGCGATTTCTCCTGTGCTGGCGGCCTGATTATGGTGGCAACCGGGCTGCGCATTTGTAATATCAAACCCTTCCCGGTGGCGAATATGCTACCCGGTCTGGTACTGGTGATGCCCTTTTCCGCTCTCTGGGCAAAGCTGTTTGCCTGATAGTCAGGTATAATTGGGTTCGCACGGTGGCGCTGCGCTTATCGGATCTGTGGGATCGCCCTCCCGCGGTCTGCAGTAAGCGCAGCGCCATCCGGCGTTCTCAGTACTGGAGTCGTTATGGGTCTACAAGAACACGTCATTTTGGTTAATCACCAGGGAGAGGTGACTGGCACTCAGGAGAAATACGCCGCACATACTTCCCACACCCCATTACATCTGGCTTTTTCATGTTGGATTTTCAATCGGCAGGGCCAGCTTCTGATCACGCGCCGCTCACTGAGCAAAAAAGCCTGGCCCGGTGTCTGGACCAACTCAGTGTGTGGTCATCCGCAACTGGGTGAATCCGATGAAGAGGCGATACACCGCCGCTGCCGTTTCGAAATCGGCACCCGCGTCGACAACATTACGCCCATCCATCCTGGTTTTCGTTACCGTGAAACCGATCCATCCGGCATCGTCGAAAATGAAGTGTGCCCGGTTTATGCCGCGCGGATTGACGGTGAAGTCGTCCCCAACCCCGATGAAGTCATGGCGTATCAATGGGTTGACCTCGATGCCCTATTACAGGGGCTGGACGTAACGCCATGGGCCTTCAGTCCATGGATGGTCAGCGAAGCGTCGCCCGGTGAAGGACGGGATAATCTCCGCCGGTTTGCCGCCAGATTGCAGCAATAAAAAAGCCCCGACGCGATTAACGCCGGGGCTTTTATTATCGCTGAGCGATTATTTTACCGGACGCATTGCCGGGAACAGGATCACGTCACGGATGGTGTGGCTGTTGGTAAAGAGCATAACCATACGGTCGATACCAATCCCCAGACCCGCCGTCGGCGGTAAACCATGTTCCAGCGCAGTCACGTAATCTTCGTCATAGAACATCGCTTCGTCGTCGCCTGCATCTTTCGCCGCAACCTGATCAGCAAAACGCTGTGCCTGGTCTTCTGCGTCATTCAGCTCGCTAAAGCCGTTACCGATTTCACGTCCACCGATAAAGAATTCAAAACGGTCGGTGATTTCCGGGTTCACGTCGTTACGGCGTGCCAGCGGGGAAACTTCCGCCGGGTACTCGGTAATAAAGGTTGGCTGAATCAGGTGCGCTTCGGCCACTTCTTCAAAGATTTCGGTCACGATGCGGCCCAGGCCCCAGCTCTTCTCAACCTTGATACCAATGCTGTCAGCAATGGCTTTCGCGCTGTCGAAGTTATCCAGATCCGCCATATTGGTTTCCGGACGGTACTTTTTGATCGCTTCGCGCATGGTCAGTTTTTCGAACGGCTTGCCAAAATCGAAAATTTCGTCACCGTACGGCACTTCAGTCTTACCAAGGATGTTCTGCGCCAGGGTGCGGAACAGCGACTCGGTCAGCTCGATAAGATCTTTATAATCCGCGTACGCCATGTAGAGTTCCATCATGGTGAACTCAGGGTTATGGCGCACGGAGATACCTTCGTTACGGAAGTTACGGTTGATTTCGAACACGCGCTCAAAACCGCCGACTACCAGACGTTTGAGGTAAAGCTCTGGTGCGATGCGCAGGTACATGTCCAGATCCAGCGCATTATGATGCGTGATAAACGGACGTGCAGACGCACCGCCAGGGATCACCTGCATCATTGGGGTTTCCACTTCCATAAAGTCGCGGCCAACCATGAACTGACGAATTCCGGCCAGGATCTGCGAACGAACCTTGAAGGTGTTACGGGATTCATCGTTCGCAATCAGATCGAGGTAGCGCTGACGGTAACGCGCTTCCTGATCCTGCAAACCGTGGAATTTATCCGGCAGCGGGCGCAGCGCTTTGGTCAGCAGACGCAGCTCAGTGCAGTGAATAGAGAGTTCGCCAGTCTTGGTTTTGAACAGCTTGCCGCGGGCACCGAGGATGTCACCGAGGTCCCATTTTTTGAACTGCTCGTTATACACGCCTTCCGCCAGATCGTCGCGCGCAACGTAGAGCTGGATACGGCCCCCAACATCCTGCAGCGTCACGAAAGAGGCTTTACCCATAATACGACGGGTCATCATACGACCGGCAACCGCCACTTCAATGCCGAGTTCTTCCAGCTCTTCGTTCTCTTTGGCATCGAATTCAGCGTGCAGCTTGTCAGAGGTCTGGTCGCGACGGAAATCATTCGGGAACGGCACACCCTGCTCACGCAGCTGCGCCAGCTTCTCACGGCGATTTTTCAGTTCATTATTAAGTTCAACTGCCGCGTCAGCGCCCTGTGCTTGTTGTTCAGACATGTTGGTTCCTCATAACCCTGCTTTCAAACTTGCTTCAATGAATTGATCCAGGCTGCCGTCCAGCACCGCCTGCGTGTTACGGGTTTCAACCCCGGTGCGCAGATCTTTGATGCGGGAATCATCCAGGACATAAGAACGGATCTGGCTACCCCAACCGATGTCAGACTTGGTGTCTTCCATCGCTTGTTTCTCAGCATTTTTCTTCTGCATCTCCAGCTCATAAAGCTTCGCTTTCATCTGCTTCATGGCCTGGTCTTTGTTCTTATGCTGGGAACGGTCGTTCTGGCACTGTGTTACCAGCCCGGTCGGAATATGGGTAATACGTACGGCTGATTCAGTACGGTTAACGTGCTGACCGCCCGCGCCGGATGCGCGATATACATCGATACGCAGGTCCGCCGGGTTGATTTCGATATCGATATCGTCTTCCACTTCCGGGTAGACAAACGCGGAGCTGAACGAGGTATGACGACGACCGCCTGAGTCAAACGGGCTTTTACGCACCAGACGATGAACGCCGGTTTCCGTGCGCAGCCAGCCGTAAGCGTAATCGCCGATAATCTTGATCGTGACAGATTTAATCCCCGCTACTTCACCTTCAGACTCTTCAATAATTTCGGTCTTGAAGCCACGCGCTTCAGCCCAGCGCAGATACATACGCATCAGCATGCTGGCCCAGTCCTGCGCTTCGGTGCCACCGGAACCCGCCTGAATATCAAGGTAACAATCGGCGCTGTCATACTCGCCGGAGAACATGCGGCGGAACTCCAACTGCGCCAGTTTCTCTTCCAGCCCATCCAGTTCGGCGACAGCTTCGTTGAAGGTCTCTTCATCGTCAGCTTCAACGGCGAGATCCAGCAGCCCGGCAACATCTTCCAGCCCCTGAGTCATCTGATCGAGCGTATCAACAATGGCTTCGAGTGAAGAACGCTCTTTGCCCAGCGCCTGTGCGCGCTCAGGCTCATTCCATACGTCCGGCTGTTCCAGCTCGGCGTTTACTTCTTCCAGACGCTCTTTCTTGGCGTCATAGTCAAAGATACCCCCTAAGAACGTCGGAGCGCTCCGTGAGGTCCTGAATACGATTTTTTACCGGGTTAATTTCAAACATGGTCTGATTTCTTTTAATGGACTTGTCAAAATGCGGTGATAAGGGCGGGAGTTTACCGGATCCACGCCCTTTTTTGTAGCGAATACTGGCGCTAAATTGGCCAGAGGTTTTCGATAATCAGCTGTACGCTACGGTTGCCGCGAAACTCGTTAACATCGAGTTTATAAGCAATATTCACCTGCCGCACCCCATTGTCTGGCCAGCAGGTGGTATCCACGTTAAACGCGATACCGTCGAGTAGCGGGCCGCCGCCAACGGGCTCCAGCATCACCTTAAGATGGCGTTCCCCCACCAGACGCTGCTGCAACAGGCGAAACTCACCGTCGAACAGCGGTTCCGGGAACATCTGCCCCCACGGCCCGGCTTCACGCAGCATCTCGGCGATCTCCAGCGTCATCTCCTGCGCCGTTAATGGCCCATCAGAAATGATTTCGCCCTGCAATAACGCCGGATCCAGCCACTCAGTGACCAGATCGCCAAAACGTTGCCGGAACTCGTCAAAGCGCCCTTCCTCCAGGGTTAAACCCGCCGCCATCGCATGGCCGCCGAATTTCAGCATCATCCCGGGGAATAACATATCCAGCCGCTCCAGCGCGTCGCGCATGTGCAAGCCCTGAATGGAACGCCCCGACCCTTTCAACACACCATCGCCCGCAGGGGCAAAGGCGATAACCGGGCGGTGAAAACGTTCTTTGATGCGCGACGCAAGAATACCCACAACGCCCTGATGCCACTCAGGATGGTACATCGCCAGGCCACCAGGAAGGGTATCAAGACTGCGTTCGAGTTGTTCGCACAGGGTGAGCGCTTCAGCCTGCATACCCTGTTCAATCTCTTTGCGCGTCTGGTTCAGCGCATCCAAATCGTTGGCAAGCTGGCGCGCCTCACCAAGGTTATCGCACAGCAGCAGTGCCACGCCGACAGACATATCGTCCAGCCGACCGGCCGCATTCAGGCGCGGTCCCAGCGCAAAACCGAGATCGCTGGCCGCCAGTTTTTGCGCATCGCGATTCGCCACTTCCAGCAGCGCTTTGATTCCGGGACGGCAGCGCCCGGCACGAATGCGGCTCAGACCTTGCCAGGTCAGGATGCGGTTATTGGCATCCAGCGGCACCACGTCCGCCACTGTACCTAATGCCACCAAGTCAAGCAGTTCTGCAAGATTTGGCATCGCCAGGCCGCGCGCATCGAACCAACCGTTATCACGCAGGAAACTACGCAACGCCAGCATCAAATAAAACGCCACACCCACACCTGCCAGCGATTTCGACGGGAAATCACAGTCACGCAAGTTAGGGTTCACAATGGCTTCTGCCTCGGGCAAGGTTTCCCCCGGCAAATGGTGATCGGTCACAATCACCGGAATGCCCAGCGCATGCGCCCGTTCAACGCCAGCGTGGGACGAAATGCCGTTATCGACGGTCAAAATAAGCTGCGCGCCGCGTGCATGTGCCTGATCGACGACTTCCGGGCTAAGGCCATAACCATCGTCAAAGCGGTTTGGCACGAGGTAGCTGACGTTTTCGCACCCTAGTGAACGCAGCGCCAACACGCTCAGGGCGGTGCTGGTTGCGCCATCAGCGTCAAAATCGCCGACGACAATAATCCGCAGCCCTTCGCGCAATGCGTTGTACAAATGCGTTACTGCATCGTCGATGCCATTTAACTGATGCCACGGCAGCATGCCTTTGACGCTACGCTCCAGTTCGCTGTCATGCCGCACGCCGCGGCTGGCATATAACCGGCGCAGCAGAGGCGGAAGTGAATCCGCCAGTTCCACCGCGTCATCAATTACGCGGCGGCGAAGTTGTATCTGAGCTTTCACGCGAATTATTTACCGCCAGTGGCTTTTTGATGTTGGTCGAGAAACGCTTTCATCTCGGCAGGTGCCTGATACCCCGGCACAACATAGCCATCATTCAGCACTACCGCTGGCGTACCATTCACGCCAAACTGCACGCCCAGCGCGTAGTGATTGGCGATATCCATATCACAACTGGCCGGTTTAACGCCTTTGCCGCTCATGGCATCATCAAAGGCTTTGTTACGATCTTTGGCGCACCAGATCGCTTTCATGTCCTTCTCGGCTTCACTTCCGATCCCCTGGCGCGGAAACGCGAGGTAGCGAACGGTAATGCCTAAAGCGTTGTAGTCAGCCATTTCGCTGTGCAGCTTCTGGCAATAACCGCAGGTGATGTCGGTAAAGACGGTAATTACGTGTTTTTCCTGCGGCGCTTTGTAGACAATCATCTCTTTTGCCAGCGCATTGAGGTGGGGCATCAGCATTTGTGAGGTGACATTCACGGGTTGCGCGCCACTGACGTCGTACATCGGCCCCTGGATAATATGTTTGCCATCTTCGGTAACATACAACACACCGCTACTGGTCAACACGGCTTTCATTCCGGCAACTGGCGCGGGCAGGATTTCAGAGCTCTGTACACCCAGTTTCGCCAGCGACTGTTTGATCGCCGCATCATCCGCATGCGCAACACCAGAAAACGCCGCTGCTAGCAAGGTGAACATGATTAAACCGTTTTTCATAACACATCCTTAGATTGTCAGTATCACGCCCGCGGGTGATGCTGTTGATGAAGCTTACGCAGCCGCTCTGTAGCCACATGCGTATAAATTTGTGTTGTCGACAGATCCTGATGCCCCAGTAACATTTGCACTACACGCAAATCCGCGCCGTGGTTGAGCAGATGCGTGGCAAACGCATGGCGCAACACGTGCGGCGACAGCTTCTCGCTATCAATGCCCGCCAATTGAGCATAGTGCTTGATACGATGCCAGAATGTCTGTCGCGTCATCTGTTGCGCGCGCTGGCTCGGAAACAATACATCTATTGATACGCCGTTAAGCAGCCAGGGACGACCATATTCAAGGTAATTTTCCACCCAGTAAACCGCTTCTTCGCCTAACGGCACCAGACGTTCTTTATTGCCTTTACCGATTACCCGCAACACCCCCTGCCTCAGGCTGATGTCGCTCATCGTTAATCCCACCAGTTCAGAAACACGAAGGCCGGTGGCATAGAGCACTTCAAGCATCGCTTTATCGCGTAACTCCAGCGGTTGGTCAACCACCGGTGATTGCAATAATCGTTCGACCTGCGCTTCGCTTAAATCTTTGGGCAAGCGCTGAGGCAGTTTTGGCGAGGCCAGTAACGCACTGGGGTCGTCGCTGCGAATTTTTTCACGATACAGGTACTGAAAAAAACGCCGCACAGCGCTCAACAAACGTGCCGAACTGGTCGCTTTGTACCCTCCGTCGACGCGCTCCGCCAATATCGCCTGTAAATCCTCGCTTTGCGCCTGTTCGAGGCTGCTTTCCCGATGGTGTAGCCACTCCACGACGCTCTTCAGGTCGCGACGATAAGCGCTGAGGGTATTTTCCGCCAGGTTGTTCTCAAGCCAGAGAGCATCCAGAAACTGCTCAATGCGTGCCAGATCCTGTTCCATCTGCGCCTCCTTCTCTCAATCGCTGCATTATGCCTGATTGCCGTACGATTCTGGTACACTGCTCGCAAAGAGACATTAAGCATTGAGAAGTTTACGTTATGAATATTGGTCTGTTTTACGGTTCCAGCACCTGCTACACCGAAATGGCGGCGGAAAAAATTCGCGATGTTATCGGGCCGGAACTGGTGACGTTGCACAACCTGAAAGACGACGCCCCTGCGCTGATGGAGCAGTATGATGCGTTGATCCTCGGCATTCCCACCTGGGATTTCGGCGAATTGCAGGAAGACTGGGAAGCCATCTGGGAGCAGCTTGACGACCTGCATCTCGATGGAAAAATCATCGCGTTGTACGGGATGGGCGACCAGCTCGGCTATGGCGAATGGTTTCTCGACGCACTTGGCATGCTGCATGACAAACTGGCACCCAAAGGCGTGACATTTATCGGCTACTGGCCAACTGAGGGCTACGAGTTTACCAGCAAGAAACCGGTCATCGCCGATGGCCAACTTTTCGTTGGCCTGGCGCTTGATGAAACCAACCAGTACGATCTGAGCGAAACGCGCATTCAGGCCTGGTGCGAGCAGATCCTGCTGGAAATGGCGGAACGGCTAGCCTGATTACACACCGTCTCGCGCTTAATGCAGCCCCTGCGCCGACTTTTGAGAGAGCATCCGGCGCAGATCGCGCCACTCCTGTGCATCCATGCTGTCCGCCGCCAGCCACAAATGTTGGCGTCGTCCGTCTTCTTCACGGCGTAACCGCAGCATCATACCGCTGCGTAACATCCACGGCGCACCGACAATATTCCACTCAACGCCCTGCCAGCGTAGACGTGACTCCATCAGCAGTTTGATCTCACCATGGCAGGCATTGATGCGACGCTGGCTGCGTACGCTGTCAAAAACCACCAGCGATAGCAATAACAGCCACAATGGCGTATAGCTCAATGGCCATGGCATCAGCAATATCAGCGCCGCCACCAGACCATGGAGCAGTAAAGAGAGCCATTGCGCGCGCCATGAGACGCGTAAATCAGATTGCCACAGGACCACGTTCCCGATTCCGTGTTTGAATTAACTGCACCATTCTCTGCAACCCCGCATCCTGAGGTTTGCCATGATTCATCAGCCAGTTAAATAAGTCCGGGTCATCACTTTCCAGCAGGCGCACAAACAGATGCTTGTCGTCATCGCTCAGCGTGTCGTACTCATGTTCAAAAAAAGGCATGATGGAGATATCGAGTTCGCGCATTCCACGGCGGCACGCCCAGTGGATACGGGCTTTGTTATTAATATCCATGTTCTTCTCCCTGCGTAGGCATAATGGGGCCTATTGTAACGTGTTTTTGTGCTTTCTTTTGCGGATTATTTATCCTTACGAGGACGCTCAGGGAATAAATCGCATGGTCTGCAAAAATTTCATTCCCCTGCGCAGTCGCTCGCAAGGCTTTCACAATGGCACAAAACGCGTGCTTTATCGCTTGCATTGAACAATGGCTCTTTTACCATTAAGCACCAACACAGCGTTAAGCTAATCAGGACATTATTATGGCTTTTACACCATTTCCTCCGCGCCAGCCGACCGCATCCGCACGTCTGCCGCTGACGCTTATGACGCTCGATGACTGGGCACTGGCGACCATCACCGGCGCCGACAGCGAAAAATACCTGCAAGGCCAGGTAACCGCCGATGTCGCGAAAATGCCCCCTGAACAGCATCTGCTGGCGGCGCATTGCGATTCTAAAGGTAAAATGTGGAGCAATATGCGGTTGTTCCACTACCAGGATGGATTTGCCTGGATTTTACGCCGCAGCGTGCGTGAATCGCAGTTGACCGAGCTGAAAAAATACGCTGTCTTTTCAAAAGTCACGATAGCCCCCGATGACGAACATGTGCTACTGGGCGTGGCCGGTTTCCAGGCGCGCGCCGCGCTGACGGATCTGTTTACGACGCTGCCGGATGCGGAAAAACAGGTTGTTCAGGATGGTGCGACCACCCTCCTGTGGTTTGCCCACCCCGCTGAGCGCTTTCTACTGGTGACCGATGTCGCAACCGCCGAACGGGTTACAGAGAAACTGCGCGGCGAAGCACAGTTGAATAACAGCCAACAATGGCTGTCACTGAACATCGAAGCCGGTTTGCCGGTTATTGATACACCGAACAGCGCACAGTTTATCCCGCAGGCGACCAACCTGCAGGCGCTCGGCGGCATCAGCTTTAAAAAAGGTTGCTATACCGGGCAGGAAATGGTGGCTCGTGCGAAATTCCGCGGCGCAAACAAACGCGCGCTGTGGTATCTGGCAGGCAAGGCCAGCCGTGCTCCGGAAGCCGGTGAAGACCTCGAAATGCAGATGGGGGAAAACTGGCGTCGTACTGGTACCGTACTGGCCTCTGTCCAGCTTGATGATGGACGCCTGTTAGTGCAAGTCGTGATGAATAACGATATGGAGCCTGGCAGCGTATTTCGCGTTCGCGACGATGCAAATACCTTAAGCATCGAGCCGCTGCCCTACTCACTATCAGAAGAATAGTTTGATGAAGCCGGGGCTGGCGCAAGCGCCCCCCGGCAAGAAAGGCTAAACCTGTCCGACGTACAGATAGATCGCCAGGAAGTGGCAGACACTGCCACCGAGCACAAAACCGTGCCAGATAGCATGGTTATAAGGAATCCGCTTGCAGACGTAAAATATCACGCCAAGCGAGTATACCAGTCCCCCCACCGCCAGCAGTGTTACGCCGCCAAGCGACAAGCGGGTGGCCAGTTGGTAAATCACAATCAGTGACAGCCAGCCCATCGTCAGATACGTCACCAGCGACAATACCTTAAACCGGTGTGCAATGGTGAGTTTGAACAGGATACCCAACAACGCGAGGCTCCAGATGACAATCATCAGCCCGCGCGCCAACGGCGAATCCAGACCGACCAGCAGAAATGGCGTATAGGTACCGGCAATCAACAAGTAGATCGCACAGTGGTCAAATTTCTTCAGCCATATCTTTGCCCGCTGATGCGGGATCGCATGGTAAAGCGTAGAAGCGAGAAACAGCAAAATCATGCTGCCGCCATAAAGACTGTAACTGGTGATAGCCATCATACTGGCGTTACTGTCCACTGCCTGCACCAGCAGCAGCACCAGACCGACAATACCAAACACCAGCCCGATACCGTGGCTGATGCTGTTGGCAATTTCCTCTGCCAGTGTGTATCCCTGTGCGATTAATGGTTTCTGCGCCATAGCTAACTCCGGGAAGAACTCTTAAAACGTTGCGATCATAGAGTAACTGAGAATGATTCCAGTGCACACCTGTACGCTAAAATAAATATCGTATCTGAATATTTGCCGGCCAAAGGGTGACACGCCGCGCAAAAGTCGGGGCAACACCAGCAGAGTTATGGCAGCATGTGCGCACGCCCAGACCAACCGTGCATAAGATGGGTGACGTTAACAAAAAGTAAAGGATACCGCCGTGACGATGTTTACTCACTCGGCCATCGCCAGCCTCAATAATCTGGAGATGATGGTCTATAACTTTGTCGTCAAGAATCGTGACAAAGTGATGTATATGACAATTCGCGAACTGGCCGACGCGGCGGACGTATCGACAACGACGGTGTTGCGCTTTTGCCGCAAACTCAACTGTGAAGGATATTCTGAGTTCCGGGTGCGTTTTAAATTATATCTGGAACAAAATGAACCCCAGCAACCTAATTTTGGCGCCAGCGAAATTATCAGCTTTTTTAAAGGGGTAAATAACGAAGAGTTTGATAAATTACTCGATAGTGCTGTCGATGTCATATTATCCTCTGAGCGCATTATATTTGTCGGCGCGGGAACATCAGGCGCATTAGCAAAATATGGCGCACGGTTCTTTTCTAATGTCGGGAAATTCAGTAACCATATCGATGACCCTTATTTCCCGGTAACGAATGATATGGCGAAAAACGCGCTGGCAATTGTACTCTCCGTCTCCGGTGAGACAGAAGAGATCCTCCGTTTTGCCAGCCAGTTCAGTCTGCATCACTGTAAAGTGCTCTCTGTCACCAGCCACGAGCATTCACGACTGGCGAAACTGGCGGACTTTAATATCTCCTGGCATATTCCACAGACCCGCATTACCGGCGGCTACGATATTACGACGCAAATCCCGGTCATTTATATTCTGGAGACGCTGGGAAGAAAACTGGCGAAAAGAATAGCATAAAAAAACAGGTTGTTTTTTTGATGTAACAAATTACTGGCCAGGTAATTTGTTATATCGTGACATTTAATCCCCCTTTGTTAGACTCGTTACCAGCAAATATGACGAGAAAAGCAAAGATGAAAAAATTAACCTTACCGAAAGACTTTTTATGGGGCGGCGCCGTCGCTGCACACCAGGTTGAAGGCGGCTGGAATAAGGGCGGTAAAGGCCCCAGCATCTGCGACGTGCTGACCGGCGGTGCACACGGCGTACCACGCGAAATCACCCAGCACGTTGAGCCGGGTAAATATTACCCCAACCATGAAGCCATCGACTTTCACGGCCATTACAAAGAAGACATCAAGTTGTTTGCGGAAATGGGCTTCAAATGTTTCCGCACCTCCATCGCCTGGACGCGTATTTTCCCGAAAGGCGACGAACAGCAACCGAATGAGGAAGGGTTAGCGTTCTACGATGACATGTTCGATGAACTGCTGAAATATAACATCGAACCGGTAATTACCTTGTCGCACTTCGAAATGCCGCTGCATCTGGTGCAGGAATACGGCGGCTGGACGAACCGTAACGTGGTCGACTTCTTCGTACGCTTTGCGGAAGTGGTCTTTGAGCGCTACAAAAGCAAGGTCAAATACTGGATGACCTTCAACGAAATCAACAACCAGCGCAACTGGCGCGCGCCACTGTTCGGTTACTGCTGCTCTGGCGTGGTCTACACCGATCATGAAAACCCCGAAGAAACCATGTATCAGGTACTGCACCACCAGTTCGTGGCCAGCGCCATGGCAGTTAAGATTGGTCATCGCATTAACCCCGCCATGAAAATTGGCTGCATGCTGGCAATGGTGCCGCTGTATCCATTCTCCTGTAAGCCTGAAGATGTGATGTATGCGCAGGAATCAATGCGTGAACGCTATGTCTTTACCGACGTTCAATTACGAGGTTACTACCCGTCGTATGTGCTGAATGAATGGGAACGTCGCGGTTTCACGATCAAAATGGAAGCAGGTGATGAAGCCATCCTGCGTGAAGGCTGCTGCGATTACCTTGGTTTTAGCTACTACATGACCAACGCCGTAAAAGCGGAAGGCGGTTCCGGTGATGCACTGTCTGGTTTCCAGGGCAGTGTTCCCAACCCACATGTGAAAGCATCTGACTGGGGTTGGCAGATTGATCCGGTAGGGTTGCGTTATGCGCTGTGCGAACTTTACGAGCGCTACCAGAAGCCGCTGTTTATCGTCGAAAACGGTTTTGGTGCGTACGATAAAGTCGAAGACGACGGCAGTATTAACGACGATTACCGTATCGACTATCTGCGCGCACACGTCAAAGAGATGGTGGAAGCGGTAACTTACGACGGTGTCGACCTGATGGGTTATACCCCGTGGGGATGCATCGACTGTGTGTCGTTCACAACGGGTCAGTACAGCAAACGTTACGGCTTCATTTACGTGAACAAGCATGATGATGGCACGGGCGATATGTCACGCTCGCGGAAGAAGAGTTTTAACTGGTACAAAGCGGTGATTGCCAGCAACGGCGAAAACCTCTGAGTCAGTTTTCCCCTCACCCTGGCCCTCTCCCCTCAGGGGAGAGGGAATGTACCGGTGACAGAGGATATTTCCTTACCCGGTCTCATACCCTGGCGAAGAGAGGGAACAGGTCTGCGGAAGATGACCGTGCTTTTCCCCTCATCCTCCCCTCTCCCCACAGGGGAGAGGGAATGTATCGGTGATGGATGACCGTCGTTTTCCCCCTCTCCCTTCCAGGGAGAGGGCCGGGGTGAGGGTCTTTACCGCCCCCCAGCCAAATCTAAAAAGCTCCCCGTCACATACGACGCTTTATCACTAAGTAACCAGGCAATCCCCTGCGCAACCTCCTCGGGTTGCCCGCCACGTTGCATCGGTATCACACTGCTCACGCGATCAACACGCCCCGGCTCACCGCCGCTGGCATGCATGTCGGTATAGATAAAACCTGGGCGAACACAGTTGACCCGGATCCCGCAGGCCGCTACCTCCAACGCTAACCCGATCGTCAGCGTATCAACCGCGCCTTTCGAGGCAGCATAATCAACATATTCGCCAGGGGAACCGGTTCGCGCCGCAGCGGATGAAACATTCACAATCGCGCCCCCCTGCCCACCATACTGCCAAGACATGCGTTTTACAGCTTCGCGGCAACACAGAAAATAACCGGTCACGTTGGTGCTTAGCACCTGGTTGATACGTTCAGCGGTCAGGTGCTCCAGCCGGCTTTGCCGAAACAAGATCCCGGCATTATTTACCAGCGCCACCAGCGGTTCCGCTTCATGGTCGATACGGGTAAACAGAGCGTCTACCTGCGCTTCATCGCTGACATCCGCCTGCACCGCAAAAGCGTTACCGCCCTGTGCGATGATGTGTGCCACCACCTCATCAGCCGCCTGGGCATTATGCTGATAATTCACCGCCACGTTGTACCCTTCCTGCGCCAGCAGCAGTGCAGTCGCCCGTCCAATACCCCGGCTGGCACCGGTGACTAACGCTATCGCCATTATCCTCTCCCATAATAAAAGGGCGCCGAAGCGCCCTTAAAAGATAGCCTTATTCCCACACTACTGATATTCGCTTACCGGTACGCAGGAGCAGAACAGGTTACGGTCACCGTAAACATCATCCAGACGTTTTACCGTTGGCCAGTATTTATTGACCACACCCGCCGGGAATACTGCTAACTCGCGGCTGTAACCGTGGTTCCATTCAGCAACCAGTTCATTTTGCGTGTGTGGCGCATTCACCAGTGGGTTATCTTCCAGTGGCCATTCACCTTGTTTCACGCGATCGATCTCGCCACGTATCGCCAGCATCGCGTCAATAAAGCGATCCAGTTCGACCTTGCTTTCTGATTCAGTCGGTTCGACCATCAGCGTTCCGGCAACCGGGAACGACATGGTTGGCGCATGGAAACCATAGTCAATCAGACGTTTAGCGATATCCAGCTCACTGATGCCGGTCTCTTCTTTCAGCGGACGGATATCGAGAATACATTCGTGCGCCACGCGGCCATCGCGGCCGGTATACAGCACCGGAAACGCCCCTTTCAGACGGCTGGCAATGTAGTTGGCATTGAGGATCGCGACCTGGCTGGCCTGTTTCAACCCTTCAGCGCCCATCATGCGGATATACATCCAACTGATAGGCAGAATCGACGCGCTGCCGAAAGGCGCAGCGGACACCGCGCCCTGACGGGTCAGCATCCCGTCGATTTGCACCACGCTGTGGCCCGGCACGAACGGTGCCAGATGCGCTTTCACACCAATTGGCCCCATGCCCGGACCGCCGCCGCCATGCGGGATGCAGAATGTTTTATGCAGGTTAAGGTGCGATACATCCGCGCCAATAAAGCCCGGCGAGGTAATGCCAACCTGGGCGTTCATGTTCGCGCCATCCAGGTAAACCTGGCCACCGAACTGATGCACCACGTTACAGACTTCACGAATCGTCTCTTCATAAACACCGTGAGTAGACGGGTAAGTCACCATGATGCAGGAGAGATTATCGCCCGCCTGTTCGGCTTTCGCGCGCAAGTCAGCAAGGTCGATATTGCCGTTTTTATCACACGCGACCACCACCACCTGCATACCGGCCATCTGTGCCGATGCCGGGTTGGTTCCGTGGGCGGAGCTTGGGATCAGGCAGATATCGCGGTGCCCCTGGTTGCGGCTTTCATGATAATGGCGGATAGCCAGCAAACCTGCGTATTCGCCCTGCGCGCCGGAGTTCGGCTGCATACAGAGCGCATCATAACCGGTCAGTTTAACCAGCCAGTCAGAGAGCTGAGCGATCATCTGATGGTAACCCTCCGCCTGCTCCGGCGGGCAGAACGGGTGCAGCTCCGCAAATTCCGGCCAGGTGATGGGGATCATTTCCGCTGCGGCGTTCAGCTTCATGGTACAGGATCCCAGCGGGATCATTGCCTGGTTCAGCGCCAGATCTTTACGCTCCAGCGAGTGCATATAACGCATCATTTCAGTTTCGCTGTGGTAGCGATTAAAGACCGGATGCGTCAGGAAAGCATCGTCACGCAGCATACTTTGCGGAACAGAACGGCTGTCGAGCGCCACGTCCTGGTCCAGCGTGTCGATATCCAGGCCATGATTATCCCCCAGCAGCACCGTAAATAGCGCCAACACATCTTCACGGGAGGTGGTTTCATCCAGCGTAATACCCACGGCGTTGAGGATATCGCTGCGCAGGTTAATTTCCTGCGCTTCAGCGCGGGCCAGCACGGCGGCTTTATCCGCCACATCCACACACAGCGTGTCGAAGTAGTGCGCATGACGCAGTTTCAGACCTTTACGCTGCAAACCCGCCGCCAGGATATCGGTCAGGCGGTGAATACGCCCGGCGATGCGTTTCAGCCCTACCGGACCGTGGAAAACCGCGTACAGACTGGCGATATTGGCCAGCAGAACCTGTGAAGTACAAATGTTGGAGTTCGCTTTCTCACGGCGGATATGCTGTTCACGCGTCTGCATCGCCATGCGCAGCGCGGTATTACCGGCGGCATCTTTAGATACGCCGATAATACGGCCAGGCATAGAGCGCTTGAATTCGTCTTTTGCGGCAAAGAAAGCCGCATGCGGGCCACCGTAGCCCATCGGCACGCCAAAGCGTTGCGCGGAGCCAAATACAATATCAGCTCCCTGCTTACCTGGCGCAGTCAAATATACCAACGTCATCAGGTCGGCAGCGACGCTGACGATAATTTTGCGGTTTTTCAGTTCGGTAATAAGCGCGCTGTAATCGTGTACTTCACCGGTGGTGCCCACCTGCTGGAGCAGCACGCCGAACACATCCTGGTGATCCAATACTTTGTCGGCGGCATCCACAATCACGTCAAACCCGAAGGTTCCGGCACGGGTACGGACCACATCCAGCGTTTGCGGATGAACATCGTCCGCAACAAAGAAGCGATTCGCCCCTTTCAGTTTGCTGACGCGCTTCGCCATCGCCATCGCTTCAGCCGCCGCAGTGGCTTCATCCAGCAATGACGCAGAAGCCATATCCAGCCCGGTCAAATCCAGCGTCACCTGCTGGAAATTGAGCAGTGCTTCCAGACGACCCTGTGACACTTCCGGCTGGTAAGGGGTGTAGGCGGTGTACCAGCCCGGATTTTCCAGCATATTGCGCAGAATAACCGGCGGTAGCTGCACGGCGGTGTAGCCCATGCCAATGTAAGACTTAAAGCGCTTGTTACGTCCGGCAATCGCTTTCAGTTCGGCCAGGGCCGCGAATTCGGTGGTTGGCTCTCCAACCTGCGGCGGAGTGGCAAGCTGGATGTCTTTTGGCACGATCTGGCCGATCAGTGCATTTAATGAATCCGCGCCAACAGTATTCAGCATCTCCAGCTGTTGCTGAGCATCCGGCCCAATGTGACGTTCAATGAAAGCGCCACGGTTTTCAAGCTGGCTTAAAGTCTGTGTCATGAGCGATGGTTCCTGAAACGTGCAGTGAATCGTGTTTGGACATTATCTGAATACGCTAACTCATTCATTCGCGTTGCAGGAGGGCGGTAACATAGCCACTCCCCAGACGCTTACATCAGCAGGTGACCGGGGTGGGCGAGGAGGTTACCGCGTTTGCAACGCGAAGAATGACGCGTATTTATTCGTCTTCTAGCAGCGCCGCGTAAGCCGTGGCATCCAGCAGCGCAGCCACTTCCGCTTCGTCACTGGCTTTGATTTTGAAGATCCAGCCTTCACCGTAGGGCTCGCTGTTAACCAGTTCAGGCGCGTCATTCAGCGCGTCGTTCACCGCGACAATTTCACCGCCGATAGGCGCATAAATGTCCGACGCGGCTTTTACCGACTCCGCCACGGCGCAATCGTCACCCGCAGCAACGGTTGTCCCCACGTCTGGCAGGTCAACAAACACCATATCGCCCAGCAGTTCCTGCGCGTGTTCGGTGATACCAACGGTGTAGGTACCGTCCGCCTCTTTGCGCAGCCACTCGTGTTCTTTACTGTATTTCAGATCGCCAGGTACATTGCTCATCTCAATCTCTCCAGATAAAAAAAGGTTACGCGACGGCTTTGCCAGCACGCACAAAAATCGGTTTGGTCACTTTGACCGGCATTTCACGGTTGCGGATTTGCACCACTGCTGTTTCGCCAATACCAGCAGGAACGCGCGCCAGTGCAATACTGTAGCCAAGCGTCGGTGAGAAGGTTCCGCTGGTGATCACGCCTTCTTGCACATTGCCCTGGCTATCGGTGAAGCGTACCGGCAGTTCGTTGCGCAGCACACCTTTCTCGGTCATCACTAACCCAACCAGTTGCTCAGTGCCTTTTTCCCGCTGTACTTCCAGCGCTTCACGACCGATAAAATTGCGATCCTGCGGCTCCCAGGCAATGGTCCAGCCCATATTGGCCGCCAGCGGAGAAACGCTTTCATCCATTTCCTGACCATACAGATTCATACCGGCTTCCAGACGCAGCGTATCGCGCGCGCCAAGGCCACAAGGTTTAACACCCGCGCCCAGCAATGCCCGCCAGAAGTCAGCCGCACGTTCATTTGGCAGCGCAATTTCATAGCCCGCTTCACCGGTATAACCGGTGGTCGCGATAAAAAGTCCATCAACATCAACGCCAAAGAAAGGTTTCATCCCGTCAACCGCGCTGCGCTGTGCATCGCTGAATAATGACGCGGCTTTCGCCTGCGCGTTCGGCCCCTGGACGGCGATCAACGACAAATCATCACGCACGGTGAGTTCAATGGCGAAGGGTTCAGCGTGTTGGGCAATCCAGGAGAGGTCTTTTTCGCGGGTGGCGGAGTTAACAACGAGGCGGAAGAAATCTTCAGTGAAGTAATAAACGATCAGGTCATCAATGACACCGCCCGAGGCGTTTAGCATGCCGGTGTAAAGCGCTTTACCGGGCTTCGTGAGTTTCGCGACATCGTTAGCCAGTAAGTAGCGTAAAAACTCGCGGGTGCGTGCACCTTTGAGATCAACGATGGTCATATGCGACACATCAAACATACCAGCGTCGGTGCGCACTGCATGATGTTCATCAATCTGCGAGCCGTAATGCAACGGCATCATCCAGCCATGGAAGTCCACCATGCGGGCGCCGCACAGTGTGTGTTGTTCATACAAAGGGGTCTGCTGAGCCATCTTTTCCTCGTCGAATAAGCTGAGCCATCACGCTCGCCGGTGGCGTTTAATCACGCCGCCAAAAGCCGGGTTCACGACCTGTTGCAGGCCGCGACGCAAACGTTCTCTTTCGCCTGAACTTATCACCGAAAGCGGCGCTTAACCATAAGGTAAAATGGGCCATCACATTAGCTTATGACCTGTTTAGCCCAAAAACGGATAAGATGATTACACTGGATGAATGACGTAATGAGTGCACAAACCATTACAAAAAGGGGAATGCCAGGGTCATTTCCAGCATTTCACTCCGCAAAAAAGCGAATTTTGCCGCATAAGAAAAAACATGACATGAGAAAATCTAATCTGAAAAAAGCGGTGAAATTAGATTATTTCAAATGAGAAGTGCGAGCCCTTCCCGTTACCGGGAAGGGAAAATGTGACGGGGTTAACGTAACCACTCAGGGAGATCGTTCAGGCCTAATGCCTGACGCAGTAACTGACTTTTCACACCGGGGAGCGTATCGGCCAGTTTCAGGCCAATATCACGCAGCAATTTTTTCGCCGGGTTGGCACCGGCAAACAATTCGCGAAATCCCTGCATACCGGCCAGCATCAGTGCCGCACTGTGTTTGCGGCTGCGCTCATAGCGACGCAGATAAAGGTGCTGGCCAATATCTTTGCCCTCGGTGCGTAAACGACGCAGTTCGGCAATTAACTCCGCCGCATCCATAAAGCCAAGGTTTACGCCCTGCCCGGCCAGCGGATGGATGGTGTGCGCGGCATCGCCCACCAGCGCCAGCCGATGCGCGGCAAACTGACGTGCATAACGCCCGGTCAACGGGTAAACCTGGCGCTCGCTTTCCACATGGCAAAGCCCAAGGCGGTTATCAAACGCCATACACAGCGCCTGGTTAAACGCCTCATCGCTTGCCTGCTGCATGGCCTTTGCCTGCTCCGGAGGCAACGACCAGACAATTGAGCAGAGATGCGGGTCGCTAAGCGGCAGGAAGGCGAGAATACCATCGTGATGAAATACCTGGCGCGCCACCGCCTGATGGGGCTCTTCCGTGCGGATAGTCGCCACTAAAGCATGATGGTGATAATCCCAGAACGTCAGTGGAATATCGGCTTTGTTACGCAGCCAGGAGTTAGCGCCATCGGCACCGATCACCAGCCGCGCAGTCAGCATCGTGCCATCTTTTAACGTAAGAAAGGCTTCATTTTCGCCCCACGCAACTTGTTGCAGCTCCGCTGGGGCAAGCGTTGTCACATCCGGGCATTGCTGTGCTTTATCCCACAACGCCTGATGGATCACCGCATTTTCAATGATGTAGCCAAGGTGATCGTACCCCATTTTCTGGTCATCAAAAGCAATACGCCCGAAGCTGTCTTTATCCCACACTTCCATGCCGTGATAGCAACCCGCGCGACGGGCAATAATGTTTGACCACACGCCCAGATGACTCAGCAGTTTTTCGCTGGCAGCGTTGATCGCTGAAACGCGTAACGCAGGGGGCGCATCGTCAGCCAGCGGCGCAGGAAGCTGCTGCTCAAGCACCGCCACACGCAATCCGCTACCTTGTAACCCGCACGCCAGCGCCAGCCCCACCATACCGCCGCCGACAATCGCAACATCAACACTCTGCACTCTAACGCTCCTTTGATCCTTAACGCGCAACCCAACCAAGGGTTCGCTGCGCCAGCGCATCGCGCGCCGGGGTGAATAGATCCATCGCCATAAGCCCGATATTGCGTCCAACAACCAACGGAGCCCAATGGTTCGCGAACAGATGCACCAGCCCGTCGGTCACCCCAATGGTCGATTTTTTATCCGCATAACGACGATCGCGATAGCGGGTCAGCACCGGGAACTCCCCCACATCCTGCTGCGCGCCTGCGGCCTGCGCCAGCGTTTCCGCCAGCGTCATTACATCGCGCATGCCAAGGTTAAAACCCTGCCCGGCAATCGGGTGCAATGTTTGCGCCGCATTACCCACCAACACGGCACGATGAGAAATGGTCGAGGATGCACAGTTCAACGCCAGGGGATAAACGGTGCGTTTGCCGGTCTGCGTAATGCGCCCGAGCCGCCAGCCGAACGCTTTTTGTAGCTCATGACAGAAACGTTCATCAGACCAGGCGGCCACGGTTTGCTGTTTTTCCAGCGGGTGGCACCACACCAATGAACAACGCCCCTGCGACATCGGTAACATGGCCAGCGGGCCATGTTCGGTAAAACGTTCGAATGCGCGTCCCTGATGTGGCACCGAAGTCGTCACATTTGCAATCACCGCGACCTGATGATAAGGCGATTGCTGCTGACTGATGCCCAACTGCTCACCTACGGCGGAGCGGGAACCATCTGCCGCCACCAGCAATTTACCGATAATTGACTCGCCATTATCCAGCGTCACACAGACCTGCAGGGCATCACGGGTAAACTGGCGAACGCTCGCCGGACAATGCACAGTAACGCCCGGGGCTTTTTGCAGCAGGCTAAACAGCCGCTGACCGACATCATGCAGCTCTACCACCTGACCGAGTGCATCAAGACGATACGCCTGCGCATCCAGGGTAACGAAACCGGCATGCCCGCGATCGCTGACGTGAACCGTCGAAATCGGTGTCGCGCAGGAGGCTATCGCCTGCCAGATCCCAACACGGGCCAGTTGCTGGCAGGTTCCCGCCGCCAGTGCAATTGCGCGAGCATCGAACCCCGGGTGGTTGCCCGCCCCCGGCGCAGTGGCTTCCACCAGATGAACGGGCAGTTGACCTGAGGTTAAATGTGAAATGGCCAGTGCCAGCGTTGCTCCCGCCATGCCGCCGCCAATAATAATCACGCTCATGATCGGCGCGCCGCCGCCATCAGCGCCTCAATCTCATCCGCCGTTTTCACCACGCTGGCGGTCAGATTTTCGTTGCCGCTTTCTGTGATCACAATGTCATCTTCGATACGAATACCAATCCCGCGGTACTGTTCCGGTACATCGGCGTCCGGTGCGATATACAGTCCGGGCTCAACAGTCAGCACCATACCTGGGGCCAGTTTGCGGGAGCGATCCTGGCCATAAACACCCACGTCATGCACATCAAGCCCCAGCCAGTGGCTTAGCCCATGCATAAAGAACGGACGGTGGGCGTTATTCGCCACCAGTTCTTCCACATCGCCTTTAAGAATACCGAGCTTCAGCAGGCCGCTAATCATGATACGCACCACTTCACCGGTCACTTCCTGAATCGAGGTATCCGGGCGGAACAGCTCAAGGGAGCGCGTCAGCGATGCAAGGACAATGTCATAAATTTCGCGCTGCGCCGGGCTGAATTTGCCATTCACCGGGAACGTGCGGGTAATATCTCCGGCATAGCCCATATATTCGCAGCCTGCGTCAATCAGCACCAAATCCCCGTCGCGCATCTGACTTTCATTTTCGGTGTAGTGCAGAATGCAGCCGTTGACGCCGGAGCCGACAATGGTGTTGTAAGAGGGGAAACGCGCGCCATGGCGGTTAAATTCATGATGAATCTCGCCCTCAAGCTGGTATTCGAACATGCCCGGACGGCAAACCTGCATCGCACGTGTGTGCGCCAGTGCGGAGATCTCCCCGGCGCGACGCATCACTTCAATCTCTTCGGCGGACTTGAACAGACGCATTTCATGCACGATCGGGCGCCAGTCGGTCAACGTGGCGGGAGCCTTCAGGTTTTGCCGCGAACCTTTGCGCAGCTTATCCAGCGCAGTAAACAGGACCTTATCGGCATACTCAAATTCGCCCTGAGCGTGATATACCGCATCAAGGCCGTTGAGCAGTTGATAAAGATGTTCGTTGATATCCGGGAACGCCAGCGCACGATCAACGCTCAGTTTTTCCGGCGCGGCGTCCTGCCCAAGACGTCGGCCAAACCAGATCTCAGCGGTTTTATCCCGTATGCGGTTAAACAGGACGCTGTGGTTGTGGGTGTCATCGCTCTTTATCAGCACCAGTACCGCTTCAGGCTCGTTAAAGCCGGTGAAGTACCAGAAGTCGCTGTTCTGGCGATAAGGATACTCGCTGTCCGCGCTGCGGGTTGCTTCCGGCGCAGCGAAAATCAGCGCGGCGCTTCCAGGCACCATCTGCGCCAGTAATGCCTGGCGACGACGGAGAAACTCAAGCTGTGTCATGACACCTACTCCCTGCAAGGCGAATTAATGTAATGTCGGCTTCCGCACTTCGGGTGCGGTCGGCTGTGGGCGCGTAAAGGTGTCGTGGCACAGCAGTGCCGCGACACGCACGTATTCGATGATCTCTTCGAGCGACATCTCCAGCTCTTCCTGATCTTCTTCTTCGTCATAGCCCAACTGCGCGATATTACGCAGATCGTCAATTGCTTCACCGGTTTCGCCGGTGACTTTATCAAGTTTGGGTTGCGTAACCCCCAGCCCCAGCAGGAAATGGTTCACCCAGCCTGCCAGCGCATCCGCGCGATCAAACACGCTCACATCATCGCCCTCAGGCAGATAGAGCTGGAAAAGGAAACCGTCGTCTTCCAGTGAGTCACTGGTGCCGGCGTGCATGGCGCGCAGTGCCTGCGCCAGCTCGTGACCGAACGCCAGTCCGTCATTCGTCAAGTCATGCAGCAGCGGCAGCCAGGAGCTGTCATTATTGCCACCGCAGAGCATCCCCGCGATAAGACCGTGCATTTCAGCAGGAAGTAATCCCACGCCCTGTTGGTTGAGTAGCTGGCCTACTTCGTTGTAACCAGGTATTTCGTTCTGTATAGACATGCGCATTCGTCGTCGTTGGGGGGAATATTCATGATATGCTACCACTTTGGCCCCTGGTGATATACCCGTGATGCTTCACGTTCCATGCCTTTGCATGCACGCTGAATCATTAAGGTATAGACGCAAAAAACTTGAAAGCACGCGCCAGGCTAGCTTATAGTGTCGCCCCTTCGCAGCCCAGGGCTCGAATGCGAAGGCAGAGCGCAGTCAAACAGCAGGAAGGTGGCATGTCTGCACAACCCGTCGATATCCAAATTTTTGGCCGTTCACTGCGAGTGAACTGCCCGCCTGAGCAGAGGGATGCTCTCAATCAGGCTGCGGAGGATCTGAATCAGCGGTTGCAAGATCTGAAAGTTCGCACTAGAGTCACCAATACTGAGCAGTTGGTGTTTATCGCCGCGCTGAACATCAGCTATGAGCTGACTCAGGAAAAGGCAAAAACCCGTGAGTACGCCGCCAACATGGAGCAGCGTATTCGGATGTTACAGCAGACCATCGAACAGGCATTGCTTGATCAGGGTCGCATAACAGAAAGACCGGGGCCAAAGTTTGAATAACACTTCAGGGTCAGTTGTGGTAGAGTGACCTTGAAGAAAAAATTTCTCTGAGATGTTCGCAAGCGGGCCAGTCCCCTGAGCCGATATTTCATACCACAAGAATGTGGCGATCCATGGTTGGTGAGCATGCTCGGTTCGTCCGAGAAGCCTTAAAATCATGACGACACATTCACCTTGAACCAAGGGTTCAAGGGTTACAGCCTGCGGCGGCATCTCGGAGATTCCCTTCTTTTACTTACTACCATGACGCAACTTCCTGATTTTCCTTCATCACGACAAGAAATCCGCAAACTGATTCGCCAGCGACGCCGGGAACTGACCCCTGAGCAACAAGCACATTTTGCACAGCAAGCGGCCGCTCGTATGATGGCGTACCCGTCGGTCGTGATGGCGCATACCGTCGCGCTGTTTCTCTCGTTCGATGGTGAGCTCGATACCCAACCGCTCATTGAACAGCTCTGGCGCAGCGGCAAACGTGTTTACCTGCCAGTATTGCATCCGTTTAGCCCGGGTAATCTGCTTTTTCTGCACTATCATCCCCATAGCGAACTGGTGGTCAACCGCCTGAAAATCCAGGAGCCGAAACTGGACGTCCGCGATGTGCTGCCGCTTCATCAGCTTGATGTTCTGATCACTCCGCTGGTGGCCTTTGATGAACACGGACAACGTCTGGGAATGGGTGGCGGTTTTTACGACAGAACTCTGCAAAACTGGCGCGAGTACGGTCTGCAACCTATCGGCTACGCCCACGACTGCCAGGGCGTCAACACGCTGCCGGTTGAAGAGTGGGATATCCCGCTGCCTGCGGTGATCACGCCGTCAAAAATCTGGGAATGGTAACAGCCTTCCTCCCCCGACCTGGGAGAGGAAGACGCGAGGTTTATCAGAACAGCAGACGGGAACGAATGGTGCCAGGAATGGCTTTCATGCTCTGCAGCGCTTTCTGCGCCACATCCTCATCGGCTTCAATATCCACCACCACATAGCCCATATACGGCGTTGTTTGCAGATACTGTGCAGCAATGTTGATGTTCTGGCTGGCAAAAATCTGGTTCAGCGCAGTCAGCACACCCGGGCGGTTTTCGTGGATGTGCAGCAGACGACGACCGCCATGCAACGGCAGAGAAACTTCCGGGAAGTTAACCGCAGACAGCGTTGAGCCGTTATCCGAGTATTTGATCAGTTTACCGGCGACTTCTAACCCGATGTTTTCCTGCGCTTCCTGCGTGGAGCCGCCAATGTGCGGGGTTAGCAGTACGTTATCGAATTCGCACAGCGGGGAGTCGAAGGGGTCGCTGTTGGTTGCTGGCTCTGTGGGGAACACGTCGATAGCCGCGCCCGCCAGATGTTTGCGTTTCAGCGCATCGCACAGCGCCGGAATATCCACCACCGTACCGCGTGCGGCGTTAATCAGCAGCGCGCCAGGTTTCATCAGCGCCAGTTCTTCCACGCCAATCATATCTTTGGTGGAGTTGTTTTCCGGCACGTGCAGGCTCACTACATCGCTCATGTTCAGCAAATCGGAAAGGTGCTGAACCTGTGTGGCGTTACCGAGCGGCAGTTTGTTTTCAATATCGTAGAAGTAAACATGCATACCCAGCGATTCTGCGAGAATACCGAGCTGCGTACCAATGTGACCATAACCGATGATGCCCAGTTTTTTACCGCGCGCTTCATAGGAGCCCACAGCCAGCTTGTTCCAGATACCGCGATGGGCTTTGGCGTTCGCTTCCGGGATCCCGCGCATCAGCAGCAGCAGTTCGCCAATCACCAGTTCCGCAACGGAACGCGTATTGGAGAACGGCGCGTTAAACACCGGGATGCCGCGCTTCGCAGCCGCGTCGAGGTTAACCTGGTTGGTGCCGATACAGAAACACCCAATCGCCACCAGTTTTTCAGCGGCAGCAATGACATCTTCAGTCAGTTGAGTACGGGATCGCAGGCCAATAAAGTGAGCATCACGAATGGATTCTTTCAGTTGTTCGCTGTCCAGCGCGCCCTTATGAAATTCGATGTTGGTATAACCTGCCGCACGAAGGCTATCCAGCGCCTTCTGATGAACCCCTTCAACCAGCAGGAATTTAATCTTGTCTTTCTCCAGTGATACCTTTGCCATTTACCCGACCCTGTTTTTGTCTTGACTGTGATGTTGTGCAGATCGCAATCCGCTTCAGTCAACATATCAAAAAAAACTATTGCAGCAATATGAACGTTTGCGTCGGCTATCTGAAGAAATGTCATACAGCGGGAATTGGCAGATAAAAATGCTGGAAAAATGGACAACACTGGCAGGGATCGTAGAAATAGCAGAAAAACGTGACAGATATCACCAAATATGCCGCTCGCAGATTTTTTAGAGGGAGGCAGGCGCCTCCCTGTCAGATCATTTTACGATGGTTTTCACGCCATCGGCAGTGCCGATCAACGCCACATCCGCGCCACGGTTAGCGAATAACCCTACGGTAACTACGCCCGGGATACCATTAATGCTGTTTTCCAGCGCGATCGGGTCGATAATCTCCAGCCCGTACACATCGAGGATCACGTTGCCATTATCCGTCACCACATTCTGGCGATATTCCGGGCGTCCGCCCAGTTTCACCAGTTCACGGGCAACCGCGCTGCGCGCCATCGGGATCACTTCCACCGGCAGCGGAAATTTCCCCAGGATGTCGACCTGCTTAGACGCATCAGCGATGCAGATAAACTTATCGGCGACCGACGCAATGATTTTCTCACGCGTTAGCGCCGCGCCGCCGCCTTTGATCATCTGCATCTGACCATTAATTTCGTCTGCACCATCAACGTAGATGCCTAACCGATCCACCTCATTGAGATCGAACACGGTAATCCCGAGGCCTTTCAACTTCTCGGTTGAAGCGTCCGAACTGGAGACTGCGCCTTCAATCTGGCCTTTCATCGTGCCCAATGCGTCAATAAAGTGTGCGGCAGTGGAGCCTGTGCCTACGCCCACAATGGTGCCGGGTTCAACATACTTAAGCGCTGCCCAGCCCACTGCTTTTTTGAGTTCATCCTGCGTCATGGTCGTTCACCTGTGGTGTGAAATTTCAGGCGCATTATAGACCAGCCTCCCCCTAAATGTCCCTGTGACCAGCGTCACATTACGCGACTGCCAATTTCGTCTGTATCTCCTAAAAATTTATGTCATAGTGCTGGGTAATCATTTTCAGGAGACAGTGCGAACAATGAAACGTCCGGACTACAGAACACTACAAGCGCTTGATGCGGTCATTCGTGAACGCGGGTTTGAGCGCGCCGCACAAAAGCTGTGTATTACCCAGTCCGCCGTATCGCAGCGCATTAAACAACTCGAAAATATGTTCGGCCAACCACTGCTGGTGCGCACGGTACCACCGCGTCCAACGGAACAGGGGCAAAAACTGCTGGCGTTGCTGCGCCAGGTGGAATTGCTGGAAGAAGAGTGGCTGGGGGATGAGCAAACCGGCTCTACGCCGCTGCTGCTGTCGCTGGCAGTCAACGCCGACAGTCTGGCGACCTGGCTGCTGCCTGCGCTGGCGCCCGTGCTGGTGGACTCCCCCATTCGTCTGAATCTGCAGGTTGAAGATGAAACCCGCACCCAGGAACGCCTGCGTCGTGGCGAGGTGGTAGGTGCGGTGAGTATTCAGCCGCAAGCGCTGCCCAGTTGTCTGGTTGATCAACTTGGCGCGCTGGATTACCTGTTCGTCGGCTCAAAAGAGTTTGCTGCGCGCTATTTCCCCAACGGGGTCACGCGCTCTGCGTTACTGAAAGCGCCTGCGGTTGCCTTTGACCATCTGGATGACATGCATCAGGCGTTTTTACAACAGTACTTCGATCTGCCGCCGGGCAGCGTCCCATGCCATATCGTTAACTCCTCCGAAGCCTTTGTGCAACTGGCGCGCCAGGGCACCACCTGCTGTATGATCCCGCACCTGCAGATTGAAAGAGAATTGAACAGCGGTGAGTTAATTGACCTGACGCCGGGACTGCTGCAACGCCGCATGCTCTACTGGCATCGCTTTGCGCCGGAAAGCCGGATGATGCGCAACGTAACCGATGCGCTGCTGGAATACGGGCATAAAGTATTAAGGCAGGATTGATTTGCCCCTCACCCTCACGGGTGAGGGAAACGATCACTTCGCAGCAGGAGTCTGCTGCTGGCCCTGAACGGGCTCCAACTGGAACACCACATCAACCTGATCGTCAAACTGGATAGTCGGCTGTTCGTAAGTTTCCTGCGCAGAAGCTGGCGCTGCTGCCTCGGCTTTCATCATGCGAACCATCGGGCTCGGCTGATAGTTAGAAACATGGTAACGAATGCTGTAGACGGGACCGAGTTTGGCATGGAAGCCGTCGGCCAGTTGCTGTGCCTGGCGGGTGGCATCATCAATTGCGGCTTTACGGGCTTTATCTTTAAAGGATTGCGGTTGCGCAACCCCCAACGAGACGGAACGGATTTCGTTCAGACCCGCTTTCAGTGCGCCATCCAGCAGCGAATTGAGTTTATCCAGCTCGCGCAGCGTCACTTCAACGGTGCGTACTGCACGGTAGCCTTTGAGGATGCTTTTGCCGTTCTGGTAGTCATAATCGGGCTGAGTGCGTAAGTTCGCGGCATTAATGTCTTTACGGGCAATGCCATTTTGCTCAAGGAAGCTAAGATATTGCGCAACACGGTCATCGGCCTGTTTTTTGGCTGAGGCTGCATCTTTAGCGGCGACATTCACCTCAATCGCCAGGGTGGCGATGTCCGGTGTCGCATCCACGCTCGCCGTCCCTGAGGTGACAATATGCGGACCATCAGGCAATTCACTCGCCTGCACCGCCATCGCACTGAAACCCACCATCGCCGCCAGGGCCATCACTTTAAATTTCACAGTTGCTCCTCCATGGTGCTTTTGTTACGTCCATACACGCTGGACGCCTGGCAGCAAGCTTAGCGGCTCGGCGCAAATTGTCCATCGGACTTACCTTAACTGAATAATCCCTGCAAATGGTGGATGCCCTCTTTCGCCAGTTGAAGCGCGATAATCCACATCACCAGCCCAACCAGCAGATTGATAGCCCGCTGCGCTTTGGCTGTTCGCAGGCGGGGTGCCAGCCAGGCTGCGAGTAAAGCCAGGCTGAAGAACCACAGAAACGATGCACTGACTGTGCCTAACGCAAACCAGCGACGTGGCTCCACATCCAGTTGCCCGCCCAGGCTACCGAGCACAACAAAGGTATCGAGATAAACATGGGGATTAAGCCAGGTCACTGCCAGCATGGTAGCAATAATGCGCCAGCGCCCCTGGCGTAACGCGTCCGCACTGGCCATGTCCGGTTGGCTGCTGAGAGCAGTTTTCAGCGCGCCAAAACCGTACCACAGCAAAAACGCAACGCCACCCCAGGTGACCAGCGCCAGCAACCAGGGTGACTGCATCAGCAGCGCACTACCGCCAAAAATACCGGCGCAGATCAGCAGCAAGTCACTGAGGGTGCAGAGAAAAGCGGTCATGATGTGGTACTGCCTGCGAATCCCCTGGTTCATGACAAACGCATTTTGCGGACCCAACGGCAGGATCAACGCGGCACCGAGCATAAGCCCTTGAAAATAATAAGATAGCACGACTTTATTCCGTCAGAGTTGTTTCGGATGCAGACTATAGCGCGGAAGAGTTATTAGTTGAAATTGATAATTTTAATCGTTAATTAGAATCACTAATGAAAACAGGTAACAAAAAGGCCGGCTGAGCCGACCTTGGACGTTACTGCTCTGCAGCGGGTTTGGCACGTTTAAAATTGACGTCCATTTGCGGGTACGGGAAGCTGATGCCCTGTTCATCGAAGCGGCGTTTAATCAGCTCCAGTACGTCCCAGTAGACGTTTTGCAGGTCGCCGCTCTTACTCCAGACACGCACTACAAAGTTAATTGAAGAGGGACCCAGCTCATTCAGACGCACGGTCATCTCACGATCTTTGAGAATGCGATCGTCAGCCTGAATAATCTCCGTCAGTATGTTTTTAACCTGATCGATATCGGAATCGTAAGCCACGCCGATAATGAACTCGTTACGGCGCACCGGCTCACGGGAAAAATTCACGATATTCCCGGCGATAATTTTGCCATTCGGGATAACCACAATACGGCCATCGACAGTGCGCATGGTGGTGGAAAAAATCTGCACCTGCAACACCGTCCCGGCTACACCCCCCAAATCGACATACTCGCCGGAGCGGAACGGACGGAAAGTGACCAGCAACACGCCTGCCGCCAGGTTAGAGAGCGAGCCCTGCAATGCCAGACCAATGGCCAGACCGGCAGCACCGAGTACGGCGATCACCGAGGCGGTCTGTACGCCAACACGCCCCAGCGCAGCAATCAGGGTAAACGCGATGATGCCATAACGCACCAGTGCAGAGAGAAAATCCGCGACGGTGGTGTCAATATGCCGTGCCACCATCAACCGGTTCACAGCATTGGAGACAATGCGCGCGACGATCATACCGACAATGATAATGGCGATCGCCGCCACAATATTGACGACGTAGCTTAGCAAAAGCGCCTGGTTGTTGACCAGCCACGAGCCAGCGTCGTTGATGCTGTCGACGACGTTGAGATCTTCCATTCTTTCTTCCTTACTGTTGTTCCAAACGGGAAAACCGCCCCTTACGGGCAGGACGGTTTCCTAAAGGGTAAACAATAAGCGACGATTTCGCCAAATGGATCACATTTTATGTCGCGGACAGCCTGTTGAATTCTCAATAAAAAAGCCCGCATATATGCGGGCTTTTGGCTGAACCAGGACGCAAATTACAGAACGTCTACTGCGTTCAGTTCTTTGAAAGCCTGCTCCAGACGAGCGACCATGCTGGTCTGCGCAGCACGCAGCCATACACGCGGATCGTAGTATTTCTTGTTCGGCTGGTCTGCGCCTTTCGGGTTGCCCAGTTGGCCCTGCAGGTAGCCTTCGTTCTCTTTGTAGTAGTTCAGGATACCTTCCCAGGTTGCCCATTGGGTATCGGTATCAATGTTCATTTTGATAACGCCGTAGCTTACGGAGTCTTTGATTTCCTGAGCAGAAGAACCGGAACCGCCGTGGAAGACAAAGTTCAGGCTGTTGTGCGGCAGGTTATGTTTTTTAGACACATATTCCTGAGAGTCACGCAGGATAGTCGGGGTCAGTTTCACGTTACCCGGTTTGTACACACCGTGTACGTTACCGAAGGAAGCAGCGATGGTGAAACGCGGGCTGATCGCGTTCAGTTTGGTGTACGCGTAATCAACATCTTCCGGCTGGGTGTACAGTGCAGAAGCGTCCATGTGGCTGTTGTCTACGCCGTCTTCTTCACCACCGGTGCAACCCAGTTCGATTTCCAGAGTCATGCCCATTTTGGCCATGCGCGCCAGGTATTTAGAGCTGATTTCGATGTTCTCTTCCAGAGACTCTTCAGACAGGTCGATCATGTGAGAAGAGAACAGTGGTTTACCGGTAGCAGCAAAGTGTTTTTCACCCGCATCCAGCAGACCGTCGATCCACGGCAGCAGTTTTTTGGCACAGTGGTCAGTGTGCAGGATCACTGGCACACCGTAATGTTCAGCCATCTGGTGAACGTGATGCGCGCCAGAAATAGCGCCCAGAATTGCCGCACCCTGCGGAACGTCGGTTTTCACGCCTTTACCTGCGATAAAGGCAGCGCCACCGTTGGAGAACTGAATAATAACCGGCGCTTTTGCTTTCGCAGCAGCTTCCATAACAGCGTTGATGGAGTCGGTGCCCACACAGTTTACTGCTGGCAGAGCGAAGTTGTTTTCTTTCGCTACCTGGAACACTTTCTGAACGTCATCACCAGTGATCACGCCCGGTTTTACGAAATCAAAAATTTTAGACATGTTACGGAGTCCTGTATCTGTATCTTCGACCGTTAGAGAAAAGTCGCGAGCTCTTAAGCGCGCTGAAAATTGGGCAGGTTTCCCTGCCCAGTAAAAACTTACTTCTTAGCGCGCTCTTCGAGCATAGCTACTGCCGGCAGCACTTTGCCTTCCACGAATTCGAGGAATGCGCCGCCGCCAGTGGAGATGTAGGAAATTTTGTCAGCGATGCCAAACAGGTCGATCGCCGCCAGGGTGTCACCACCACCTGCGATGGAGAACGCGTCGCTGTCTGCGATAGCGTTAGCCACGATTTCAGTACCTTTACGGAAGTTCGGGAATTCAAACACGCCAACCGGACCATTCCACAGGATAGTTTTGGCGTTTTTCAGGATTTCAGCCAGTTTTTCCGCAGACGCGTCGCCCAGATCCAGAATTTGCTCATCATCTTTGATGTCAGTCACGGACTTCAGGGTAGCCGTTGCGGTTTCTGAGAACTCGGTTGCAACGCGAACATCTGTCGGAACCGGGATATCACAAGAATTCAGCAGACGTTTAGCTTCATCAACCAGATCGGCTTCGTACAGGGATTTACCGACGTTGTGGCCCTGGGCAGCAACGAAGGTGTTGGCGATACCGCCACCCACAATCAGTTGGTCAGCGATTTTGGACAGAGAGTCCAGAACGGTCAGTTTAGTGGAAACTTTAGAACCACCCACGATAGCGACCATCGGGCGAGCCGGTTCTTTCAGTGCTTTACCCAGCGCGTCCAGTTCGTCTGCCAGCAGCGGACCTGCACAAGCTACGTCAGCAAATTTGCCGATGCCGTGAGTCGAAGCCTGCGCACGGTGCGCGGTACCGAAAGCATCCATAACGAACACGTCGCAGAGTGCAGCGTATTTTTTGGAGAGTGCTTCGTCGTCTTTCTTCTCGCCTTTGTTGAAACGCACGTTTTCCAGAACAACCAGTTCACCGGCCGCAACGTCAACACCGTCCAGGTAGTCTTTAACCAGACGTACCGGGCTGGACAGTTTGTCTTTCAGGTAATTAACAACCGGCAACAGAGAGAATTCTTCGTTGTACTCGCCTTCGGTCGGACGACCCAGGTGGGAGGTGACCATCACTTTCGCACCCTGCTTCAGGGCCAGTTCGATGGTCGGCAGAGAAGCACGGATACGCGCATCGCTGGTCACTTTGCCATCTTTAACCGGTACGTTCAAATCCGCACGGATGAAAACGCGTTTACCTGCCAAATCCAGATCGGTCATCTTAATTACAGACATGGTGAATCCTCTCAATGATTCTTAAAGTTTTGCAGACACGTAAGTGTCTTACCTGAAATTAATAGCCGCCATTGCTAACGTCGTGTCGAGCATCCGGTTAGCAAAGCCCCATTCGTTATCGCACCATACCAGGGTTTTAATCAGGTGCGCGCCACTGACCCGTGTCTGTGTACCATCAACAATGGCACTGTGCGGATCGTGGTTAAAATCGGTTGAAACCAACGGTAATTCCGTATAGTCAACTATACCATGAAATGTTCCCTGCGCTGCTTTTTGCAGCAACGCGTTGACTTCCATAGCTTTTACCGGTTTTTTTACCGTTACACTGAGATCGATAGCCGTCACGTTAATCGTCGGTACGCGAACAGCTATCGCCTCGAATCTGTCATTAAATTGCGGAAAAATACGCGTGATCCCCGCCGCCAGTTTGGTGTCCACCGGGATAATTGACTGGCTGGCTGCACGCGTGCGGCGCAGATCGGGATGATAGGCGTCAATCACCTGCTGATCGTGCATCGCGGAGTGAATGGTCGTCACCGTTCCTGATTCGATACCATACGCATCGTCGAGCAGTTTTATGACCGGAATAATACAGTTCGTTGTGCAGGACGCGTTAGAGACCAGGCGATCATCAGCACGCAGCGTGCTCTGGTTAACGCCAAACACGATGGTCGCATCAAGATCGTGGCTACCGGGGTGAGAGAACAGAACTTTTTTCGCTCCCGCCGCAAGATGGGCTTCGCCATCTTCACGGTTGCCATACACGCCCGTACAGTCGAGCACCACATCCACACCCAGTTCACGCCAGGGCAGCGCCGTGATCGATCGCTCATGCAGAATGCGAATGACATCATCGCCAACAAACAGTTGCTCGCGCTCCTGGCGAACATCCCAGGCAAAACGTCCATGGCTGGTGTCATACTTCAATAAATGCGCCATGCCCACGGCATCCGCCAGTTCATTGATTGCCACCACGGTGATTTCCGCCCGACGCCCGGATTCATATAAAGCACGAACCACATTGCGCCCGATGCGACCGAAACCATTAATCGCTATGCGTACGGTCATAACTCTCCTGCAAGACAAGCCAGCCTGAAGTGGATGACAGAGTAATCCAGCAACCACAAGAGGGGAATCCTCGCCTGCCTCAAACTGCGTCTGATTGGTCATTTGTCGAACATTTAATCGACTGAAACGCTTCAGCTAGAATAAGCGAAACATGGAATAAAAGGAATGATTGTCCAGACGGTTTCACCAGTAATCTGACTTGCATCACATTTTCACAGGAATAATTGGTTCAAGTGCATCGAACTGAAGAATAACAGCCGAAAAAAAACCGGGCGTAATGCCCGGTTGATCTTTAACCTGTGAAGCCGCTATACGGCGACAGGGATTACAGCAGCGCTTTCGCTTTGGCGACCACGTTATCCACGGTGAAGCCAAACTCTTCAAACAGCAGCTCAGCCGGCGCCGACTCACCAAAGGTGGTCATGCCCACTACCGCACCGTTCAGGCCCACGTATTTGTACCAGAAGTCTGCAATGCCGGCTTCAATCGCCACGCGCGCAGAGACGGCTTTCGGCAGGACGGATTCACGGTACGCCGCATCCTGTTTGTCGAACGTATCGGTAGACGGCATAGAGACCACACGCACCTTCACGCCTTCGGCGGTCAGTTTTTCCCACGCCGACACCGCCAACTCTACTTCAGAGCCGGTGGCAATCAGGATCAGTTGCGGTTGACCAGCACACTCTTTCAGTACATAAGCACCGCGGGCAATATCCGCCAGCTGTTGCGCCGTACGCTCCTGCTGCACCAGGTTCTGACGGGAGAGGATCAGCGCAGTCGGGCCATCGGCACGCTCAACGCCATATTTCCACGCTACCGCGGATTCCACCTGGTCACACGGACGCCAGGTGCTGACGTTCGGGGTCAGGCGCAGGGAAGCCACCTGCTCCACCGGCTGGTGAGTCGGACCGTCTTCGCCCAGACCGATAGAGTCGTGAGTGTAGACCAGCACCTGACGCTGTTTCATCAGCGCTGCCATACGCACCGCGTTACGGGCATATTCGACGAACATCAGGAAGGTGGAAGTGTACGGCAGGAAACCGCCGTGCAGGGAGATACCGTTGGCAATCGCGGTCATACCGAACTCGCGCACACCGTAATGGATGTAGTTGCCGGCAGTGTCTTCGTTGATGGCTTTCGAACCGGACCACAGGGTCAGGTTGCTTGGTGCCAGGTCAGCCGAGCCGCCAAGGAATTCTGGCAGCAGCGGACCAAAAGCTTCGATGGCGTTCTGTGAGGCTTTACGGCTGGCGATTTTCGCCGGATTAGCCTGCAATTTCTCCACAAAAGCCTGTGCTTTGGCGTCGAAGTCAGAGGGCAGCTCACCCTTCATACGGCGGGTAAACTCGGCAGCTTCCTGCGGGAAGGCTTTCGCGTAAGCCGCGAATTTCTCGTTCCACGCAGCTTCTTTCGCCTGGCCAGCTTCTTTCGCATCCCACTGCGCATAGATGTCAGACGGAATTTCAAAGGCCGGGTGTTTCCAGCCCAGCGCTTCGCGGGTCAGAGCGATTTCTGCATCACCCAGCGGCGCGCCGTGGGAATCATGGGTACCGGCTTTGTTCGGCGAACCGAAACCGATGATGGTTTTGCACATCAGCAGCGACGGTTTGTCCGTCACGCTGCGCGCTTCTTCTACCGCGCGTTTGATAGCGTTTGCGTCGTGACCGTCCACCCCGCGCACCACGTGCCAGCCGTAGGCTTCAAAGCGTTTCGCGGTATCGTCGGTGAACCAGCCCTCAACGTGACCGTCGATGGAGATGCCGTTGTCATCGTAGAACGCCACCAGTTTGCCCAGTTTCAGGGTACCGGCCAGCGAGCAGGCTTCATGGGAGATACCTTCCATCATGCAGCCGTCGCCCATAAAGGCGTAAGTGAAGTGGTCAACGA